>CADBPE010000145.1 GCA_902796475.1 uncultured Ruminococcus sp. | reverse complement strand
TACACAAAAGTTTCGCTCAAGCCTTTTCAAAGGCTTGCAGGATCCAAGGACAGAGTCCTTGGTCGCGCTCCGCAGAGCGCGAAATCCTTATGACAAACCATCCCTGATGCACATCATTGCAATAAGTCCGCCTCGTTTGCCGCCGCTTGCGCGATGGGAAAAAAGCAGCCCGCTGTTGCATTTTGTGCAGATATCGCTGATAGTGATGTTGATGCTGAGTAAGCCGGATTCAAGAAGCATACGGCGGTTTGTTTCCTTCAGATCAACAAGATATTTCCCGTGACCAAGGCTCTTGGTAAAATATGCAGGCTTCAGCTCGGTAAGCGAAGCAAAACGCTCAAAAACAGGGGTGTCCACTTCATAACAGCATGGACCTATCGCAGGACCGACGACTGCAATGATATCGGTAGGGTCGCAGCCGTACTGCTCTGTCATTACGTCAACGGTGGCTTCGCCGATCTTTTCAACGGTGCCGCGCCAGCCAGCGTGAGCAAGAGCTATGACTTTTTTCTCAGGGTCTGCGAAAAGCAGGGGAGTGCAGTCTGCATAGTGCGTTACGAGAGTTACGCCCGGCTCGTTGGTCACAAGAGCGTCAACGCTCGGCATATCGTGCTCACGAAAGACGCCTATTCCGCAGTCGGCTTTGGTAACACAGCGGACATTTATGTTGTGATCCTGATTAGAGCTTACAAGGGTATTGAAGTCGAATCCGGCAGCCCTGCAAAAGATCCTGTAATTCTCTGTAACATTTTCCGACAGGTCGCCTCGCTTGAAATTGAGGTTCATCGACTTGTATTCGCCGGTGCTGACTCCGCCGATGCGTGTAGAAAAAGCGTGATTGACAAAGCCAAGCTCCGAAAGTGACGGAAAGGTGAGAAATCCTACTCCGTCAACAAAATTAAGGTCAGTATTTTTACTTTTGAAAACCATAGCGAAACCTCTGAATATTAGGTATTTACATATTACACTATTAATTGTATAATATGTATTGTTGAAAAAAACATCAGAAACAGGTGATAAAAATGTTTATGCAGAAGAAAAAGCTTTTCGGGAACAATATTCCGCCAAAATGCGAGTATTGCAGATATTCCGAAAAAAACAACAGCGGTAAACCGGTGTGCCGTTATGGCAGTGCAATTGCAGGAGACACTTGTAAGAGATACGTTTATGATCCGCTAAAGCGTGAGCCGCAATCCATGCCGACACTTCCAAAATTTACCGCCGATGATTTCAAGCTCTGAGGATAGCCCTCAGGGCTTGTTCTTTTTTGGTCCGAGAAAAATTACTCTTTGAGTGCTTCTTCAGCTGCTTCAAGCATAGAAGTACAATTCGGGCAGCGAGTGGCCTCGATATCGATGTCTGTCTTACAGAAGGGACATTTCTTTGTAGTGGGAGCTGCTTCTTCTGCGGGCTTCTTGCCTACTGTCATGAGCTTGTTAATGCCCTTGACGAACAAGAAGATGATCAGAGCAAGGATAAGGAAGCTGATGATGGCGCCGATAAAGTTGCCGAAGTTGATAGGACCAGCGTTCAAAGACTGCAGAGCTCTGGAGAAGTCAACCTGATTTGTATCGGGATTGACAAGATCCATGCCTGAAGCCGTAGCAACGATCCAAGCCACACCGGGCATGATAACGTCGTTACAAAGAGAGGTGACGATGCTGTTGAAGGCGCCGCCGATGATAACACCGACTGCAAGATCAAGCACATTGCCTCTCATGACGAATTCTTTGAACTCTTTCATTAGCTTTCCCATAGTTGTTTTCACCTTTCCTGAAAAAAATTATGTAATAATTATAGCACACCGCTTTAATATAGTAAAGTAGTTTTGAAAAAATTTTGTGGAAATTTAGCATTTTTTAGTAAAAATTGACGCAAGAAACCGTCAATAGCCCATAACGCCCTCAATAGATTCATCATTGATTATCCAGTCGCTCACGAAGATATCGGTGTGCTCTGTTTTGCTGTTGCGAATGATGATCTTTTCAATGCCGGCGTTGATTATCATTCTTTTGCAAAGAGAGCAGGCGGAAGCGTTTTTAACATACTCTCCGGTTTTGGCGTCCTTTCCGACAAGGAACATGACCGAACCGATCATATCCTCTCTTGCGGCGTTGATAATAGCGTTCTGTTCTGCGTGAACGCTTCTGCAAAGCTCATAGCGTTCACCTCTTGGCACATTAAGGTTTTCACGCACACAATAACCCATGTCGATGCAGTTTTTTCTTCCACGCGGCGCGCCCACATATCCGGTAGAGATTATCGCATCATTTTTTACAATGATAGCGCCGTAATTTCTGCGCAGGCATGTTCCGCGTTCAAGAACGGTTTCGGCAATGTCGAGATAATAGTTGATCTTGTCGGTACGCATAAAGCTCACATCCATATTCTCAGATTTCAACAATTATTATAAACTATTTGTCGGATATTTGCAATGGTTTGCTGCAATTTCCCGGGAAAATCAAATTTGGCGTATTTGTCTGTAAAACTTGTATTTTGTAACCAAACAGCAATTGTTTCCGTTATAATAATCAGAAAGGTCAGTTTCAATGAAGGGAGGAATGAATTTGACCGATGATAACACACTTTGCAAACGGCTGAGAAAAAAAGATGAATCCGCCCTTGAAGAGATAATGCAAAAATATATTCCTCTTATCTCCTCTGTTATTTTCAATATCGGAAGAGTCAGACTCCGGAAAGAGGATATGGAGGAGGTTTTGACTGATACCTTTATCACATTATGGAAAAACACTGATAAAGCGCGGGGAGAAAGCCTAAAAGGATATCTGTGCTGTATTGCAAAAACGAAAACGCTGGATAAGATGGATACCATACGCAAAGAAGCGGACACTGATATTGATGAGATCGACCCTGCGGATGACCGGTCTATCGAGTATTATATAGAGCAAAAAGAGATAAACCGTGTTCTCGGTGAGATAGTTGATAGTCTTGGCTCTCCGGATAATGAAATTATAACGAGATACTATTACTATTATCAGCGTATCCCGGATATTGCGGCTGTAATGGGCATGACTCCGGAAAATGTCAAGATACGTCTTTACCGCGCAAGAAAGCAGATCCGAAAACTACTTGAAGAAAGGGGCTATGAGCATGGATAATAATATTTTTGACAAAATGACGATCCTTCCTCAATCGGTCAACGGGATAAGCGAAGATACCGTTGTTGAAGAAACAGGAATTGACGGCTCCCGTGTCATACAAGATGTTATGAATACGGTCGGCAAACAGAAGCGTACCGGAAGAAATAAGATACTGAGAAGAGCATTGATAGCGGCTGCCGTATGTGTGCTTGCTGTCAGTATCGTAAGTCTTCCCATAGTAGCCGAAAAGCTGCATATCCTTTACGGAAATATCTTTGGCGGGGATAAATATACTGCCGATTTTGAAAGCGTGAGCAATGCCGATGTAAAGATATCTGACCCGAATCTGAAACTGGATTCGGTCAGCGTCAGCGGAAATGGCAGCATGGATGATCTGATAGACATACGGCTGAGCAAAAAGAACGGGGATAAGTTCACTTATAATGAGTTCGGTTTTGTTAAACGGGGGAATGTCATGGTGCGCTTTGAAGGTCAGGACGATCCGGACCCCGTACACAAGCACGATCTTGAGGTCGTGATCGGAGAGGATAAAAACGCAGATACAGCGAATAAGCCAAGCGGTCTGAATTATACTGCGTTTTATGGTCTTGAAGATGATGATAAAACGCTTCAGATACTCATAGATATAAGTGTATATACACATGATGCTGACGGTAAGATCTTATCCGGCAGTTTGCAGGGAAGAAGAATAAGCATTAAAAGCCACAGCTATCCTCTTGCGTCCATAGATAATACACTCGGCAGCTTTGAAAGCATGGATGAGTTAAGCTATGAAAATGTAACAAAGCTTCAAAACGAAAATACACCTGCTTTAACATACGATATCCGCACCGACAGTTACTATTATACCGATCTGATCTATCAGAACGAAAGCTTTGATCTTGTAAGCGGAAGGATAAAAAATGCAAGTCTGCCGTTTGAGCTTTCGTTTGTAATGGAATGCGGCAATGAGAATAACAGTATACCTGTCAGTGATGATATTGCTTCGGCTGTATTCGGTACGGAAGCAAAGGATGTTCAGATATCGTTTTCGCCGGTAGGCTTTACTCTGTCGGCAAAAACATCCGAAAACGCAGCTGCGCCGGATATGAAAAAATGCTATGTATTAACAAATACGGGAGAGAAGTATTATCTTATCGCAAACGGATGTATCTATTCGCAGAGATCGGTAAGGATGAACTGCAAATTCGGCAGTATTCCCGACGGCATCGGCAGTATGTTTGATAAAAAAGTATATCTGCTTGATCCGGACAACATAAAAGAATTGGTTCTTAATGATATCGTTGTCTGCGAATCAAAAAACGATTAGTGATCTCCTCGCCGGCAAGCCGCCGGACACCCGCGCACCCTGAAAACCGTGTTTTTATCTGTCAAATAATCAGAAAAGGCTCCTCCGGTCATACGCCGGTGGAGCCTGAATTTTATGACTTTTTGCGCATCTCTTCAAACTGCGCTTCATCAATAACGGTTACGCCGAGACTCTGCGCCTTGGTGAGCTTGCTGCCGGCTTCTTCGCCTGCAAGCACATAATCGGTTTTCTTAGAAACACTTGATGATACCTTGCCGCCCATTGATTCAATAACAGCGGCGGCTTCGGTGCGCTTATAGTTTGTCAGTGTGCCGGTTATTACGAATGTTTTGCCAAAGAATGGATTATCCTCCGAAACGGCAGCTTTTTCCGTGAGATTCCTTGTGTTGATGCCCAGCTCCCTGATCTCCGCAACAAGCTTCTTTGATTCATCAAGAGAAAAATAAGCGGCAGTGCTTCTTGCCATTATTTCACCGAATCCTTCAATTGAAGAGATATCCTCTTCGCTTGCTGAGGCGATCGCTTCAAGTGTGCCGAATTTATCTGCAAGGAGCTTGGCGGCTTTTTGTCCGATGTGCCTGATCCCAAGGGCAAAGATTATCCTGTAAAGATCATTCTTCTTGGAATTTTCTATCGCTTTGATAAGATTGTCGGAGCTTTTGTCCTTCTTGTTTTCAAGAGTCATGATATCCTCTTTGGTAAGACGGTAAAGGTCAAGCGGTGAACTGATAAGTCCCTTTTCGACGAGCTTGTGCAGGACCTTTTCGCCAAGACCTTCAATATCCATAGCATCACGGGAGACAAAGTGTATCATGTGGCGCATCAGCTGAGCGGGACAATCGGTATTTGTGCAGCGCAAAGCCGCCTCGCCTTCCTCAAAGGCTGCCGGAGAGCCGCATGAAGGACAGATCCTCGGCATACGGTAAGGCTCAGAGCCTTCACGGTGTTTTGAAACGCTCACCACCTCCGGAATGATCTCGCCTGCCTTTCGCAGTACGACGGTATCGCCTATACGGATATCCTTTTCACGGATAAAGTCTTCATTGTGGAGAGTGGCGCGGCTGACGGTAGTGCCGGCAAGAGTGATAGGAGCAAAGATCGCCGTAGGTGTAAGAACGCCTGTTCTGCCTACATTTACTTCTACGTCAAGCAGCTCTGTCTCCTTTTCTTCGGGCGGATATTTGTAGGCTTCTGCCCATTTCGGAAATTTCGATGTACTTCCCAAAGCCGATCTCTGTTCAAAATCGTCTACCTTGATAACGGCGCCGTCTATCTGGAAGGGCAGCTCTCCGCGCTTCATTCCGATCTCCTCTATCCTTTCAAGGACCTCATCGGCGCTTTTGCAGCGGTAATAAAAGGGCAGAACGGTAAAGCCAAGCTCTTTGAGATATTCGAGAGACTGAACATGGCTGTTTAATTCCTCGCCTTCGATCTGCTGAACGTTGAACACAAAAATATCCAGTTCTCTTTCTTTGGTTATGCGTGAATCCTTCTGGCGCAAGGAACCGGCAGCGGCATTTCTCGGATTTTTGAAGGGCTTTTCGTCCCTTTCCTCCTGAGCGGCGGTCAGCTTTTCGAAACTCTCTATGGACATATAGACCTCGCCCCTGACCTCAAGATAGGGAACAGGCTTATTCAGCTTCATTGGAAGTGAGCGTATAGTTCGCAGATTATCGGTGATATCCTCGCCCACATGACCGTCGCCTCTTGTGGAGCCTCTTACAAAAACGCCGCCCCGGTATTCTGCGGACACGGACAGACCGTCTATTTTAGGCTCGACTACATATTCCGGCAAGTCGGCGCTTTCTCTTACCCTTCTGTCAAAATCTCTTATCTCGTCATGTGAAAACGAATCGTGAAGGCTTTCCATAGGAACGCTGTGTTCTACCGGAGAAAACTTTGCCGCAGCTTCGCCGCCGACCCTCACGGTAGGGGAATCTGGCGTTTTAAGCTGAGGATATTCTGTTTCGATCTGTTCCAGCTCCCTTAGCAGCATATCGTATTCATAGTCGCTTATTTCCGGAGCGTCCTCGTTGTAGTATTTCATGTTGTGGTAATTTATCTGCTGACGAAGCTCCTCGGCTCTTGCTTTTATTTCATTTATATCCATAATGCTCCTCCTTGATCCTGCAATAAAGGACGCCCGGTTTGAGCGTCCTTGTTTTGCTTTATTATATTATATCATAACTTAGGATAAAATTAAAGTCAAAATGTGACCTTTAACAGGTTTTTGTTTGTGAAACGGGTTACTTGGGTAAAAATCAGGACACATATTATGCGCTGTTATCCTGCGCCGATTGTTCTTGCAAAGCCTACGATCAGCGGCATTGTGATCACCGAGAGCAGGGTAGAGAGCGTTACCAGATTGACCGAAAGTTCAGCGTCGTTGTCGAATTTGGCGGCAAACATAGTGGTTGCAGCGGCCACGGGAGCAGACGCCGCAATAACACAGGTTATCAGAACGGTGTCTCTAATCCCGCAAAGCATCATTCCGCCGAATGCAAGCAGCGGCACAGCGATCAGCCTGAAAAGCACGCAGATAAAGCTCTTGCCGTCCTTGAAAGCGTCTCTTATCCTTGATTTTGAGAGATAGTATCCGACGATCATCATGGGCAGCGGAGTATTGAGGTTTGCAAGGAAGCCTATCGGTTTTGCGATGATCTCGGGAACAGACAGTGAGGTGAGGAAAATAATGAAGCCCACGACCATGCCGATAATGCACGGATTCAGGAGTATTTTCTTTGCCGAAAGCGATTTTTTGTCGCCGCTTGAGAGCCATACGCCGAATGTCCACATGACGATATTGAACACCACAATATATACGGCTCCGAAGAACACGCCGTCCGAGCCTAAAATTGCCTGCTGCATCGGCAGCGACATATATCCGCAGTTCGAGAAGATCAGCGCAAAGCGGTATACTCTGTTTTTCTCAGGCACCTTATCATGGAACACTAACATAGCTATCACGATGGAAACGATATGTATGCACAGAGCCGCAGCCGCAGAAGTAAGCAGACCGCCGAGCATGGCAGGATCAAAGGGTCTTATAAAATTTTCAATGATGACGCAGGGACACACGATATACAGCACGATATCCGTTATAGACTTAGCGGTTTTATCATTAAGCATTTTGATTTTTCCGCAGAGATAGCCTACGGCGATAAGAATGAACAGCTCAAGCACCTGGGTGCCGACAGTAATAAAATTATCCAGCATAAAACGACCCTCTCATTACAGTTTTTTCGGAAAACGATCATGCAGCATGAAGCGCAGCTTACCGGAGCTTCCGCTTTATTACAATCTGCTTTTAAAGTCCTCGTAGCCGAATTTTTTCAGAAGCTCGGCAGTACCGTCGGTTTTCAGAAGATATATGGAGGGCAGAGGCATACCGTTAAAGGTATTGTTCTTCACCATTGAATAAATAGCCATATCCGTAAATACCAGCTTATCGCCTATGGAAAGCGGCTTTTCAAAGGAATAGTCTCCGATGATGTCTCCCGCCAGACACGTTGGCGCTCCGAGACGATATGTGAACGGAAGCTCTCCTGCTTTTCCTGAGCCTGCTATCATCGGACGATAGGGCATTTCAAGCACATCGGGCATATGGCAGGCTGCGGAGGTGTCTACTATGGCAATATCCATATTGTTCTTTATCAGGTCAAGCACTGATGTGACCAGCCAGCCCGCATTGAGCGCCACAGCCTCGCCCGGCTCAATATACACCTGAACGCCGTATTTGTTCTTGATACCGTTAATACATCTGATGAGCCGTTCAACGTCATAATCCGGACGGGTAATGTGATGACCGCCGCCGAAGTTTATCCATTTCATGCGGGAGAAATATTTGCCGAAACGCTGTTCAACGACATCAAGAGTCCGTTCAAGCGTGTCGGAGCCTTGCTCGCACATGGTATGAAAATGCAGTCCGCTGATGCCGTCAAGCTCGTCCTCTTCAAAATTAGCAAGGGTAATGCCGAGTCTGGAATTGGTAAAGCAGGGATTGTAAATATCGGTCTCTATTTCTGAATATTCGGGATTTATCCTCAGTCCGTATTCGACCTCCGGATGCTCCATAGCCTTGCTGCGGAAATGCTTCCACTGAGAGAAGGAGTTGAATACAATGTGATCGCATATTTTTACAAGCTCATCAAAATCCTCGTCCTTGTAAGCAGGAGAGAATACATGTACCTGACGGTTGCCCATTTCCTCACGGGCAAGCTTTGCTTCAAAAATTCCGCTGGCGGTGGTGCCGCTGATGTACTCTGCAATAAGCGGATACACCCTGTAAGCGGAAAACGCCTTCTGCGCAAGAAGAACATGACAGCCTGTCTGCTTTTCGACATAGCTCAGTGTTTCAAGATTTTTAATAAGCGCTGCCTCGTCAATGACGTAGCAGGGTGTAGGCAGAGCCTTCAAAATGTTCTGTATATCCATCAGATCACCGATCCCTTTAAATTTTGATTTGTACTCTTATCTGAAGCGTCTGCGGCGGTATTTGATCTTTGCTATCTCGTAAGCCTTAACATACTGTTCAGCCATAGTGCTGTAATTTGCCGTTACCAGAGAATCACGCACTATCTGGCGGATGCGCTTGCGGTCATTCTCACTGAGCATGGAAAGGGTCTTGAGATATTTTACAAATTCGGATTTCTTGTTAAAAACAAAGCCGTTTGTGCCGTGATGAATGATCTTGTCAACGATCTTTTCCTTATCCTCTTTGACAAGCACAGGCAGACCGCAGCCCATTGCTTCAAGAAAAGACATGGAAACAAGACCGTCCTCGGACGAACAGACGTAAATATCACAGGCCGAGTAAATATCGGGCATTATGGAATTTGCCACCGAGCCGGCAAAGAATACCATATCGGTGATATCCAGCTTTTTGCAAAGCTCTTTGAGATAATCCGTTTCGGTGCCGTCGCCGACGATCAGGAGCTGAATGTTGTCGGACTTTTTAAGATGAGTAGCAAAGGCGGAAAGCACAAATTCCAGATTTTTTTCAACGGTCAGCTTTCCGGCAAAAACGGCGACCGTAGCATCCTGTGCAAGCCCATACTTCTGACGCATTTTTTTGATGGAGGCTTTTGTGGAGTTGTTGTAATCAAACTGATTCATGTCGGTGTTTGAACGAATGAGATACACCTTTTTCTTGCGCTCAGCCTTCTGAATGAAAATAGCCGCTCTGCTGCATGAAGATGTGAGTATATCTGCATTGTCTATCATATCTCTGAAATGCTGCTTTTCAAAATAAGTCTTGACATTCCAGAGCAGCTTTGAACTGTCGGCGGCAAATCTGTCCATAAAGTAATCGTGTATGGTGAACACAACAGGCGTATTGGTCTTGTCTGCTACCAGAAGCCCCATATAGCCTATCTTTGTGTCGGTATGTATATGAACAATATCCGGCTTGAAGCTGGAAATAAATGCAATGATCTTGGGATCGTTATAGTTTTTGCATTCATAACCGTATTTGTTGTTTACAAGCTTTGCAGGGCAGCGTACCACTCCGTTTTTGTATACTGCCTCTTTTACATAAGGCGAAGAGGTAACTATGAGTACCTGGTGAGAAAGCTCTTCAAGTCCGTTTTTCAGCACTTCGACATAGCTGGATATGCCGCTGACATAAGGAGCAAGCACTTCGGTAAAGATCAATACGTTCATAATATCACCAATTCTAAGAAATATAATAAAAATGTATTATAGGTAAATGTTATTATATCATGTTGCGTTTTCAAACGAAAGACTTTTTTTGAAATTCCTGTTATTTTTATAATAAAACACTTTCAAAATCAGAAAAAATAGTATATAATGATAGTACATTTGAAAAAGAAACGCACATAGCATGGCTTTCACTGTGTAAAAACACGAACATTGATGTTCATGCTTTTAACAAAGCCTGTATGATCCCTTAATTTCTGAACAACGGAGGTGCAAAAACAGAGATGGAAAATAAATTTTCCGTAACACTTGCAAAAATAATCAAGGAGATCGGTCTGGAGGTCTCCTATATGCCGGATGACCCGGAAACTATCAAGATCATGACCAAGGACATTACCAGACCCGGTCTTGAGCTTACGGGATTTCTGGACTTTTTTGACAACACACGAATCATGATCTTCGGCAACACCGAGAACAGCTATCTTAACAGATTCAGCACCGAGCAGAGGTACCATGTAATAGAAAGACTGTTTGCGCTGCAGCCGCCTGCAATAATCGTGACCAGAAATATTATCCCTTACGGCGAGCTGATGAGTGCAGCCGAAAAGTACAAGATCCCTGTGTTGAGAAGTCCCGAAACCACGTCTGTTTTGTCGGCGTCGCTCATCTCAATGCTTAATACCGAGCTGGCGCCCAGAGTTACCCGTCACGGCGTACTTGTTGAAGTATACGGCGAAGGACTGCTTATAGTCGGTGACAGCGGCGTAGGAAAGAGCGAGACTGCCATAGAGCTTGTAAAGAGAGGTCACCGTCTTATTGCCGATGACGCTGTTGAGATCAGGCGTATTTCCAACAAGCAGCTTATAGGCACATCGCCGGCGAACATACGTCATTTTATCGAGCTTCGCGGCATAGGTATTATCAATGCAAGAAGGCTTTTCGGTATGGGCTCCGTAAAGCTCAGCGAGAAAATAGACATGGTCATCAACCTTGAACAGTGGGATAACAAAAAGGTTTATGACCGCATGGGCATGAGCAATGAGATGACTGAGATACTCGGCAATCAGGTGCCGATACTCACTATCCCGGTCAAGCCCGGACGTAACCTGGCAGTTATTATTGAAGTAGCCGCTATGAACAATCGTCAGCGCAAGATGGGCTATAATGCTGCAAGAGAACTGTTCCAGCTTCTTGGTCTTGAACTGCCCGAGGAAGAAGAAAGCGACGTCAAGACAATTCCGTTCTGATGTATGCCTGCAAGTCATACCGGGGGAAAACCCTTTGTCAGGAACAAAAGGTTTAATGTCAACAACTAAAAAATACAAAAGTTTCGCTCAAGCCTTTTAGTATGTTTTGTGGTTATGATACCGCTGACCGAGCATTTCACTATTTTATAAAATAGCAGATACATACCAAGTTCCGGCGGGCGCCGGAGAACCGATACAAAGGAGATAATAATGATCGAAAAAGAATTTATTGATATTCTTAGCAAAGAAAATGTTGATATAAAGCTTGATGAAGAAATGAAAAGCCACACCAGCTTTCGCATAGGCGGCAAGGCGGACTGCTTCTGTTCTGTAAAGGATGTGGGTTCGCTGAGAAACGTCATCATGCTGTGCAGAGAGAAGAATGTGCCCTATTTCATTTTAGGTCTTGGCTCCAACATTCTTGTTTCTGACAAGGGGATAGACGGTCTTGTGATAAAGCTTGAAGGCGAGTTCAACGAGATCACGCTTGCCGAAGACAATATTGTCCGCTGCGGCGCAGGCTCTACACTTGCAAGGCTCTGCAACTTTGCAAGGAATATGTCTCTCGGCGGTCTTGAATTTGCCTGGGGTATCCCCGGCTCCGTCGGCGGCGCTATATACATGAATGCCGGCGCTTATGACGGCGAGATAAAGGACGTTGCTTTTTCTGTTGACTACATGGACAAGGACGGCAGCATAAAGCGAGTAAGAGATGCCGAACTGGATTTCGGGTATCGTCACAGCTTTTTCACTGATACCGACAATATTATTCTCAGGGCGTCATTCAGGCTCATTCCAAGGTCGCAGGATACTATCACCGAAAAAATGCAGGAGCTGATGGACCGCAGAAAGACCAAGCAGCCAATCAATCATCCCAGCGCAGGAAGCGTGTTCAAGCGTCCTGAGACCGGCTATGCCGCAGCTCTTATCGAGGAATGCGGACTTAAAGGCTATGAATACGGCGGTGCGCAGGTCAGCCCAAAGCATGCCGGATTCATAGTTAATGACAACGGCGCCAGTGCGCAGGATGTTCTCGGTCTGATCGACCACATCAAAAAGGAAGTAAAGGAAAAGAAAAATGTGGAGCTTTGCTGTGAGGTAAGGTTTATCGGCAGAGTATAAAAGCCGCCCTATCACTTGCATACAGGCGGTAAGGCTCCGTTATTCGGGTGATATTATGGAATTTATTATTATTACGGGTCTTTCGGGCGCAGGAAAGTCCGTTGCAATGAAAAGCATGGAGGACATCGGCTATTACTGCGTGGATAATATCCCGCCAATGCTGCTGATGACCTTTTATGACCTCTGCGAAAAATCCTCGGACGAACACATGAAGAAGATAGCCGTAGTTACCGATGTCAGAGCCGGAGATTCTTTTAACGATCTGTTCGAGGCTCTTGACAGCTTCAAGACCGACAAGAGGAATTATAAGATACTTTTCCTTGACGCAAGGGATGATGTGCTTCTCAGGCGATTCAAAGAGACACGCCGCAGGCACCCTCTTGTTGATGTGTGCAAGGGTTCGACCGAAAATGCCGTTGTTCTTGAGCGCAGTCTTCTCATGCAGGTCAAAGCAAGAGCGGATTATGTTATAGACACCTCGCTGCTTTCAGGTTCACAGCTTCGTGAAAGGATAGCTGCTCTTTTCCTGGGCAACGCTTCACTTGGCATGACTGTTACCTGCCTGTCGTTCGGCTTCAAATACGGTATTCCTGCTGAGGCTGATCTTGTGTTTGATGTACGCTGTCTGCCGAATCCCTTTTATATTCCTGAGCTTAAATATCATACCGGACTTGAAGCCTGTGTTTATGACTATGTAATGAGCTTCGAGCAATCCAAAGGCTTTGCGGAGAGGATGATCTCTCTGGTGGATTTCACTCTGCCGCTCTATCTTTCCGAGGGCAAGAGTCAGCTCGTAATAGCCATAGGCTGTACCGGCGGACAGCACCGCAGCGTAACTCTTACAAGAGTGCTGTACGAGCATATACTGGAATCCCGGCAAAGAGCCGTAGTGCACCACAGAGATGTATCAAAGAATAAGCGGTGATATTATATGTCTTTTTCAAAAGAGACCAAAGAGTCTCTATGCGCAGAAAGAGAGCTTACCTGCGAGCAGAAAACTGCTCTGATCTACGGTATGGCGCTGTTTTCAAAAAGCTTCGGACCTTCCGCAGTATCAATGACTACCGAATCACGTCCTGCGGCAATGACTTATTCCGAGGGTATTGCATCGCTTACCGGCGCTATTGTTGATCTGACTGTAAAGCTCACGCGGCGCGGAGGAGAAAGCTGCCTGTATTATTTGTCTGTGCCGGACAAGGACGACTGCAAAAGAGTGTTTGAATTTTTCGGACATGACCGATCTCAGCCAAGTCTGCGCATAAACCGCGCGAATATAGACGGTGAAGGCGCAGTTTCCCGTTTTTTAAGAGGCGTATTTTTAGTGTGCGGCAGTGTGACTGACCCTGAAAAGGATTATCATCTTGAATTTTCAGTGCCGCATAAGAATCTTGCGTCCGATCTTGAACGGATAATCAGTGAGATAGAGGAGATAAACGCCGAGCCCCGCACCGTACAGCGAAAGGGAAGCTATGTTGTTTATATCAAAGGCAGCGACAATATTGAGGATATGCTTACCTATATCGGCGCTCCGATGTCGGCTCTCAATATCATGCAGAGCCGCATGGTAAAGTCTGTGAGGAACAGGGTCAACCGCAAGATAAACTCCGAAACAGCCAACCTCAACAAAACCGCTGACGCTTCTGCAAAGCAGCTGATCGCAATAGAGCTTATCCGTGAAAAATGCGGTCTTGACTCACTTCCGGAGGATCTCCGTGAGATAGCGTTTATACGCATAGAGCATCCGGAATATAACCTCAGAGAGCTTGGCAACGCTCTGCCGGTCCCTATCAGCCGTTCGGGCGCCAATCACAGGATACAGCGGCTCATGACAATTGCCGAGGAGCTGAAAGGAAAATGAGCGTAATAATCAGCTTTGCCGGCAGATTTTTGTCAGAGGGATCTTTACCTGTAATGATATTTTTGCCGATATGTATATTCTTGCGTATGCTCTATCTTAAAGAACGCAGGAGAGAGAACCTTGCGGACAAAACGGATATTGGCAGGGAAACGGTTCTTGGCTTCTTTACAGTATTCATGATAATGCTGTTCACTCAGACATTCATATACAATCCGGGAAACAATGAAATACGCCTTATACCGTTTGAGGTCATCATAACGCAGTTTGCCGAAGCAAAAATCAGTTATTTTACATTAAAAGCATTATTATTCAATGTTTTTGGCAATATCGGCATATTTATTCCTATTGGGATATTTATTCCGGTGCTTTTCAGGACTGATTTTCGTCAGACAGTATCAAGAGGCTTTTTCATCTCACTTATTATAGAAACTGTACAGCTTCCGCTGCCCAGAACGAGTGATGTGGATGACCTGATACTAAACACAACAGGAGCCGCCATAGGTTACGGTATATATTATGCGTATAAGCTTTATGCGCAAAAGCCAAAAAACTATAAAGCAAAAAAATGAGACACAGTTCCGGCTGTGTCTTTTTCTGTAAAGCATAATAGCTTGATATTAGTTTTGCACATAATTGCGTGATTTTTGGATATGAGGGATTTTGCCGAATAATGAAAAGCCGGAAGAAGCGGTATACGGCATGGATATATTTGCAGCGGATAAATAAGCGTAAGGCTGCAAAGCTTTACATATAAGCTTGAGCATCAGCAAGCCCGCAGGCTTCCGCCGGAAAGGGCGAAGAAAACCTGCGGGCCGCTGCTGTGATTGTCTTTTGGATCATTTGTCCTTGACGGTATATTCTTCCGGAACCGTGAAGCTTTTCGGATCGGCTGACGCTGTAAGCGTGTTTACCTTTACAGAAGAAACTGCGCCGTCCTTGTCTATAACAGCGTATTTTATTGTACTGCCGTTATAGTAGAGCTTTATGCTTGTTTTGCCCACTGCGTATTCCTCATAGCTCATAGCTTCGCCTTCAAAGACCTCGGCGCCGCTCTTAACGTAGGTTATCGGATCGCTGCCGAAAATACCTGCTATGAAGGAAACGACCTTGTTTGCTGCGGGATTTGAATAGAATGCGCTCTCGTTAGTATCGGAAGCATCATTTTTGGTGAGCGTGGCAGTCTTGTTTTCGTCATCAAGCAGATAGGTGCCTTTATCGTTACGGATGATATTGATACCCTGACCGGCAATGTTCATGTTGAAAGAACTGTTTGTTCCGTCTTTGCATATTGCTGCGGTAAAGTCCATAGTAATGCCCTTGGCAATGGATATCTTTCCTTCGGCGTTTACGGTCAGTTTATCGCCGTTGAGCACATCCACAACGCAGCTCTTGGTCTTGTCGGAGAGCTTGCTCACATCCAGAAATTTCGAGGTAATGGTGCCGCTGTAATCCTTGTCGGAATTGAACGCAGCCTCTTCAACAGCGGGCAGACTTACATTGCTGTCTGATGAGGGAGAGCTTTCGCTGCTGACTGCATCAGAGCTTTGTTCCGTCTGAGAGGATGCGCCTGTATTATCGGGAGATTTGGCAGTGTTTTCCTTACCGGAGCATGCGGATACGGTCAGTAATACCATTGCGGCAAGAAGGGTACAGATTATTTTTTTCATTTTGATTCTCCTTGTTATATGATTCAACAGCCGAAAATATGGCTGAGGCTTACAGTAAATGGATTATACCATATCTTTTACATTGTTACAACCAAGTGATGACGATTTTTTTCTCCATAAAAGTAAAAAAATCTCTGTTTTTGAAAAAAATGTCATTGACATGGGGCGCATTTTGATTATAATATATTAGTATGTAATAAATATATGCTGCTGTGATGAGAAAAAGAGCAATACCGCCGTCAAAGAGAGAGGACTGTTTGATGAGAGGTCCTTACGGAAGGCTGCTTGGGCTGACTCGGAGCATTTGCGGAAAACCGCAACGCAGGGCTGCGTTATAGCCGCAGAGTGGTGCGTCTTTGGCGCGCAATTTGGGTGGTAACACGGATCTTTTCGTCCCATACAGGCGAAAGGATCTTTTTTATTTTCTCACGGCGGCAAAAGCTAAAACAAAAGGGTGATAAAAATGAAATGGACAGGATTGAATGAATTAAGAGAAAAGTATTTGTCCTTCTTTGAGTCAAAGGGACAT
The DNA here is from genome assembly GCA_902796475.1 of uncultured Ruminococcus sp. Lineage (GTDB taxonomy): Bacteria > Bacillota > Clostridia > Oscillospirales > Acutalibacteraceae > UBA1213. The sequence goes on along the minus strand of CADBPE010000145.1, from coordinate 5,189 downwards.
CTCAGACTGCCGAGCTTTCCGCTCATTCCGAACAACGATAACAGCCTGCTTCTCATCAACTCAGGCATGGCTCCCATGAAGAAATACTTCACCGGCGAGGTGACTCCTCCCAGAACAAGGGTAACTACCTGCCAGAAGTGCATCCGCACACCAGATATCGAAAGGGTAGGCATTACCGCGCGTCACGGCACATTCTTTGAAATGCTGGGCAACTTCTCCTTCGGAGATTATTTCAAGCACGAGGCTATGGCGTGGGCATGGGAATTCTTCACTCAGGTGCTGGAGATGCCCGCTGAAAAGATCTATATTTCCGTTTATGAAAATGACGATGAAGCATGGGATATATGGACAAACGAGGTAGGCGTTGATCCTTCTCATCTGAAAAGACTGGGTAAAGAGGATAACTTCTGGGAACACGGCGAAGGTCCCTGCGGTCCGTGTACCGAGCTTTACTTCGACAGAGGCGAAAAGTACGGCTGCGGCAAGCCCGACTGCGGCGTTGGCTGCGACTGCGACAGATATGTTGAGGTTTGGAACAACGTGTTCTCTCAGTTTGTAAGCGACGGCAAGGGTCACTATGAGCCTATGGATCATCCCAATATCGACACAGGCATGGGTCTGGAAAGACTTGCCTGCGTAATGCAGGGCGTGGATAACCTTTTCCTTGTTGATACCGTACAGAACATCATGAAGAAGATATCGGAGCTTGTAGGCGTCACCTACGGCGAAAGCGAAAAGACGGATATTTCGCTGCGCGTTATCACCGACCATATCAGAAGCACCACATTTATGATCGGCGACGGCGTTATGCCTTCAAACGAGGGCAGAGGCTATGTCCTCAGAAGGCTTCTGAGAAGGGCTGCACGTCACGGCAGACTTTTAGGCATAAAGGACAGCTTCCTTTACAAGGTAGTCGATACCGTTATTCAGGAGAATGCTTCATATCCGGAGCTTTCCGAAAAGCGTGATCTTATCATCAAGGTCATCAAGACAGAGGAGGAGAGCTTCGGCAGAACTCTCGATCAGGGCTTTGCTCTGCTTGACGAAATAATGAAGAAGTCAGATACGAACCGCATAAGCGGAGATGACGCTTTCAAGCTCAACGATACCTTCGGCTTCCCGATCGACCTTATCAGGGAGGTCGCTGAGGAAAAGGGCTTCACTGTTGACATTGACGGCTACAACGAGCTTCTCAAGGAGCAGAAGATAAGAGCTAAGAACGCAAGAAAGAACGCTGGCGCAGATGCGTGGCTCAGTGACAGCGTTGATTTCAGCGGCGTAGAAAAGACGGAATTTATCGGCTATACAGAGCTTTGCTCGGAGTCGAAGATACTTGCCATAGTTGAAGATGGCGAGAGAGTCGAATTCGGCGGCACAGGCGATGATGTGGTTATCGTGCTTGACAGGACCCCGTTCTACGCTGAAAGCGGCGGTCAGGTGGGCGACAAGGGCGTTATCCTTGCCGACAAGACCAGGATCGAGGTCGTCGATACAGTAAAGGACAACAACGGAATTTATATGCACCGCTGCCATATCGCAGAGGGTACCGTTGAGGTCGGCGAGAAGGTCTCGGCTCAGGTGGATAAGCAGAACCGCTATTCCATCATGCGCAATCATACGGCTGCACACCTGCTGCAGGCTGCGCTCAGAAAGGTCCTCGGTACACACGTTGAGCAGGCAGGACAGCTTGTAGACAGCGAAAAGCTCCGTTTCGACTTCACGCATTTCTCTGCTGTGACAGAGGAGGAGCTTGCTCAGATAGAAGCGCTTGTAAATGAAGAAATATTCAGCGCAGAAGACGTTGTTACCAGAGAAATGAAGATCGAGGACGCCAAGAAGTTAGGCGCAATGGCTCTCTTCGGTGAGAAGTACGGCGATATTGTAAGAGTAGTAATGATCGGCGATTTCTCCAAGGAGTTCTGCGGCGGCACACATATCGGGAACACCTCAAAGATAGGTCTTTTCAGAATAAAGAGCGAAGGCTCGGTAGCTTCCGGCGTAAGAAGGATAGAGGCTGTAACAGGCAGAAATGTCCTTCGCATGCTTGAAGAATACAAGACCTCTGCAAATGAGTGCATGAAGGCTCTCAAGATAACCAATGCGGCAAATCTTCCTGCTGCCTGCGAGAATGCTGCCGCTGAGCTGAAAGAGAAGGACAGAGAGATAGACCGTCTTAACTCAAAAATATCCTCAATGTCGCTGGATAACATCTTCAACGTATCGCTCATTGAGAGAGGCGTCAGGATCATCAAGGGTAAATTTGACGGCATGAACGCTTCCATGCTCAAGAATATGTGTGACAGAGTTCTTTCGGCAGCACCAAAGAGTGTTGCAGTCCTCTTTACCGTTGAAGACGGCAAGGGCAATCTTGCGGTCGTAGTGGGCAAGGAGGCTCAGACCAAGGGACTGCATGCAGGCAAGCTCATCAAGCAGATCGCCGAGCTGGTAGACGGCCGCGGCGGCGGTAAGCCCGAAAGAGCTATGGCAGGCGTAGGCGATATTTCCAAGATAGACGCTGCTCTTGGAAAGGTAAACGATATCATTATCGGAAGCATCCAGGATTGATGCAGCGCAAAACTGATACAAAAATAATAAAAAAAGCACAATGAAATCTCCGCATCTGTCAATTTATTTTCTGATATATTGACAGATGCGGTTTTATGTGATAATAATATAATAATGCAGTTCAGTATATGCTGCTGCATAATAAATATATGGAGGTAAGTGAATTGACAAGGAATCAGAAGATAGTCAAGAGGATCATTACCGTTATCCTTTCAGCGATGCTGATTTTTTCAGCCGGTGTTACGGTCAACGCAGAGCCTCTCCGTGATCTTATAGTCAGTACGCTTGCAGAAAATGATGATAATTCCATAAACAACTCATATATCAGCGCCCAGAGGATATATTCCGGAGAGACCATAGTTCTTCATGCGGCACCCAAGGGTGTGGACCCCTCAAAATGCACTTATGCCTTTTATTTCAGACCGAAGGGTCTTATGTGGTTCAATCTTCAGGCGTACAGCGATGTGCAGGATTGCTATTGGTCGCCTTCCACTCTCGGTGACTATGAGGTCTGCATCAAGATCAAGTACGGCCGTACTATCGGCAAGAAGTACTTTGATGTAAGAGTTACCCGCGATCTTGTGGCAAGACCTTATGTAAGCACAGCTTTCATACAGCTCGGCAATACTGTTGAGCTTAATGCGCCTTACGAAGGCGGCTACGGTAACGTGAGCTGCGCATTCTATTACAAGATGAAGGACGATTTTTCATGGAATACTCTCAGCGATTACGGTCCGGCGGATTTCATCAAGTGGAAGCCTTCCAAGACCGGCGAATATGATCTCTGCATCAAGATCGCAGACGAGGACGGGCATTACAAGGAAGGCTATTACAGCCTTACGGTTTCGGATGTTCTGCCCCGCACACCGACGGAATTCATCATCACCGTGAAGTCGCCTATCGCATCGCCGTATTTCTGGAAATGCAGCTTTACTGACAGCGACATCCTTGACTATTATGTGACCGAAAAGCCGGCTGCTCTTGAGGCTCTAAAGACCTATGTGCTTCTTGAATATCATTTCAGGACAAAGGCGGCAGGCAGAACGGACATAGAGCTTTCTTATGATACCTACAACGGCGACAAGTATTCTCTTTCCTACGATGTCACGGTTGACAGGAATCTCAGCTACAGCATCAAAGATACTACCGGCACATACATAGAAAAGCAGCTGCCAAAGGCGGAGCAGGTAAGCAGCAGTTTTTCGGTCTCGGTAAGCAAGCCCGGAGCGGGCAGCCACTGGACGTGCGATATAAGCGACAATCTTATCGCCGACATAGACAAGGTAGATACTGATGATGCCTACGAGGATACATACAAGTTTGTGGTTTTCAGAAAGGGCAGCTTTACGCTTACATTCACATGCAATTCTGCTGCTGACAGGACAGACAAATACAAGCTCATTTATGACCTGAAAGTTGACGATGCCCTTAATGTGACCGTATTCAATAAGGACGGTATCTATATCGATTATACCGAGCTGCCGGATATCGTGCAGTAAAATACAGCAAAACATAGAGCTGCCTGTATAAGCCGGGCAGCCGGACGATAATTTTGCAGTCCTGTGCAGGAATCCTCTGCCGGGGCTGCAAAAACTCTTTTTGAGTAAATTAACTATCAGTTTACATCTGTTACGGTAAGTGCGCAGGTAGTGGAACATATTTTATCTACTTGTTCAAAAACACTGCGATATTTTTATTGCCGTATTGACAAACATGCTGATTTTAGAGTATTATATATGTGTAAATAAGGGCGGTAAACCGCAGTTTTGCACTCAGCAAAATTCGTTTTCCGGCTAAAAAGAAAAGGGGTAATTTTAATGGCAAATGTTGATGTTACCAAATATGGTATCAGCGATGTGAAAGAAATCGTTTACAATCCTTCTTATGAGCAGCTTTTCAAGGACGAAACAGATCCTTCTCTTGAGGGCTATGAAAAGGGACAGGTAACCGAGCTTGGCGCTGTAAACGTTATGACAGGTATCTACACAGGTCGTTCACCCAAGGATAAGTTTATTGTAATGGATGAAAAGTCAAAGGACACAGTATGGTGGACAACACCCGAGTATCCCAACGACAACCATCCGGCAAGCGAGAAAGCATGGAAGGCTTGCAAGGAACTGGCTCTTAAAGAGCTTTCCGGCAAGAAGCTCTATGTTGTAGACGCATTCTGCGGCGCTAACAAGGATTCCCGTATGGCTGTGCGCTTTATCATGGAGGTCGCATGGCAGGCACACTTTGTAGAAAATATGTTCATCAAGCCCACTGCCGAGGAGCAGGAGAGCTTTGAGCCTGATTTTGTAGTATACACAGCATCAAAAGCAAAGGTAGAGAACTACAAGGAGCTTGGTCTTAATTCTGAGACAGCAGTTCTTTTCAATGTATCAAGCCGTGAGCAGGTAATCCTCAACACATGGTACGGCGGAGAGATGAAGAAGGGCATGTTCTCAATGCAGAACTATTTCCTCCCGCTTCAGGGCATGGCATCAATGCACTGCTCAGCAAACACAGATATGAACGGCGAGCATACAGCAATATTCTTCGGTCTTTCAGGTACAGGTAAGACTACACTTTCAACAGATCCTAAGCGTCTTCTCATCGGCGACGACGAGCACGGCTGGGACGAC
>CADBPE010000144.1 GCA_902796475.1 uncultured Ruminococcus sp. | reverse complement strand
CCTCCGATATTCAGACGGTCCTTTTCTCAGCCGTTTCCCGGCTGAGAAAAAATAAAAAGAAGTATCTTGTTCTTATCCTTTAATTTTTGCCATGCTCTCGCAGAGAGCATGGCGGGTATCATTTAGTCTTGGAGGACTCCGTCCTCCAAACCACCTGCCAAAGGCTCTGCCTTTGGAAACCGCAAGCCTTTGAAAAGGCTTGAGCGAAACTTTTGTGTTGTGTTTTTTGGGAGTGCAGGCGCTGCGCCGAAACTTTTGTGTTTTGCTGCAGTGAGCAAACAGCATTTTCGGGGGTGTTGGGGGGGCTTTTCTGCAAAAGTCCCCTTGACCCGGTTGACATGGTGGGACATTGTTGCTATAATTTTAAAGACAAAATATATTTTTCACTGTACATTAAATGCGTAGTGAAAAAACAATAATTCTACTTTCCACATTTTCAAAGGGGGGTCAGATAATGGAGCTTACCATTCAGCAGATACATAAAAGCTTTGGAGATAAGGAAGTCCTTAAGGATATCGGATTTTCTGCTAAAAGCGGCTCGGCTCATGGATTGCTGGGCAGAAACGGAGCAGGGAAGACTACCACTATCCGTATCGTGATGGGCGTGTTTTTTCCTGATAAGGGCAGAGTGCTTATCGACGGCAGACAGATAGACCGCAGCAGGATAAGGATAGGCTATATGCCGGAGGAAAGAGGTCTTTACCCTAAAAAGAAAATATCAGAACAGCTTGTCTATCTGGCGATGCTCAGAGGACTGTCAGGCTCTGATGCGAAAAAGGCATGCGATAAATGGCTTGAACGTATGGGTATGTCAGAATATAAGAACAAAAAGCTGGAAACACTGAGCAAGGGTAATCAGCAGAAAATACAGCTGGCTGCAACATTGATGTGCGATCCTGAAATAGTGATACTTGACGAACCTTTTTCAGGACTTGATCCGGTAAATGCAATGCTGCTCAAGGATGTTATCAAGGAAATGATCGACCGAGGCTCGGTGGTGCTGTTTTCAAGTCATCAGATGAACTACGTTGAGGAATTCTGCGACAGCATATCGATCCTCAACGGCGGCAAAATAGCACTTGAAGGCAGGATATCCGAGATAAAGCGCAGCTATCCAAGAGACAGGATAGCAGTTTCATCATCTGAATGTGATAAGATAGCGCCTTTCGTTATCCGCAATATGAGCGGCGACATACTTTCCGCAGATAAGGACAAGGAAAACGATAACACTCTCATAATAAAACTGAAGGATCCGGCATTTAAGGGACGTCTTATGAAGGAGCTTTCGGATAATAATTTCGACATTGATGAATTCAGGGTAATTGAACCGTCCCTTAACGACATCTTTGTTCAGTATACGGAGGCGGGAATATGAAACACATTTTGCAGGTGCTTAAATTTGAATATCTTGGATGCGTAAGATCAAAGTCGTTTATTATTACCACGATCATTTTTATGGGTCTGATAATCCTTATGACCTTCATTCCGGGTATCGTGATGTCTGCCGTAAGCTCGGAGAATGCGCCTAAGCCCGGTGAGGAAAAATCTGTCATAGCCGTGTGCGACAAGGCTTATAACGGCAGTCCCGCTGTGAAGAGTACCTTTGAAAACGCCTATCCCGTTAACGAAATAAAGATAGTAGATGAGGATTCAAATACAATTAAGGATAAGGTAGACAGCGGTGAATATCAATTTGCGGTTTTGATAAATGAGCCGCTTTCAGTCACATATTTTACCAAGAACAACAACATTATGAGTTCGGCTTCAATGGCTGTGCAGGCCTGCATACAGAACATTTACAGAGCGACAAGCTTTGAAAAGCTGGGTATCAAGCCTGATGTGAGCATGAAGATCATAAATTCCGAGGTAAAGGTGGATACCATTACAACGGGTACCGATCAGACCAAGAATTACTGGTCTACATACATACTTATTATGATACTTTACATGGCAATAGTCATGTACGGCAACATGGTGGCTCAGAGCGTTGTTTCCGAAAAGAATTCAAGGGCTATGGAGATGCTTATAACCTGCGCAAGGCCTTCTCATCTGATGTTCGGCAAGGTCATAGGTTCGGGTCTGGCGGGACTTACCCAAATGGCATTGATACTCATGACCGCACTTGTTTCTGTAAAGGCAGTTTCTCTGGACAGTCTGCCTGAGGAGATACGGAGCATGCTGAACTTCCCGATAGAAAATATACTGTTTACTATGTTGTTCTTCATACTGGCATTTTTTATTTATTCATTCCTTCTTGGAGCGTTTGCGTCGCTTGCCAGCCGCAGCGAGGATCTGAACACGGTCATAACTCCTGTAATGATGATATTCATAGTTGCGTTTATGATCGTTGTCATGGCAATGAATGTAGGCTCGCTTGACGGTCCGCTTATGATAGTATGCTCATACATACCGTTTACCGCGCCGCTTGCAATATTTGTAAGAATTACCATGTCAGATGTAGCCGTGATAGAGATAATCCTGTCAGTTATTATACAGGTAGCTTCTATTTATGTTATCGGTATGCTGGCGGCTGCGATATATCGTGTAGGCGTGCTTCTTTACGGAAAAGCCCCGAAGCCTGCCGAGATAGTAAAGCTTCTCAAAGAGCAGCATGCGACAAGCAAAAAGATAAAGGCGGAGCTTAAAAGCAAAAAATAAACAGTGTGTGTTTCAAAGTTCAAAGCTCAAAGCTCAAAGCTCAAAGCTCAAAGTCAAAAGACCATTGGCGCCGCTCCCGTATTCGCGTTCACAGATAAACAGGCGGAAATGTAATTGCCCGCGGCTGGAATATAGTAAGAGCCGCGATGCGTTTCTTT
>CADBPE010000143.1 GCA_902796475.1 uncultured Ruminococcus sp. | reverse complement strand
CTTTAAATGGACATAAAATGCTCCCCATGCCGCAGGGGAGCGTTTGGTCAATTGTACATCGGTCCGGTGGAAAATCTCAGGTGTTCGCCTTTGGCATATTCCTCAGCGAATGTCAGGGTATGCGAATAAAGGGATATATTCTAACGGTGCCGGCACAACAAGCTTCTCTGTAAATGCCGGGTCTGAACTTCAGGCTCCGGCGTATTATTTTTTTATCGTGACTTGAAGTTTTTTATTGTCCGTCTTTTTCATAATATATCGCTTCGTGTATCCCAGTGTCTTTCAAAGGTTTCATATACATCTTACTTCTGTTCCGGCGGGATAAGATCCTCAAGGCTGTTAAAAAGCTCCATAAGCGGCATATCCTGATATTCGTCAGATATTTCCTGACCGGATCTATGCTTTTTCTTTTCTATATCGGCAGCGTCCATTACCTTTCCGGTGACCTCCTCCGCATGACCTGCGGATGTCTGTTTATCACTGCTTTGGGAGTCGTTATCCGTCTTGCCGATCCCCATAATATCGGAAAGAGTGATATCCTTCGTCCGTTCCTTTTCTCCGTCAGGATCATTTGCCATGCCCATCTGCATAAGATCGTTCAAGGAACTGTCCTTTGTAAGCCCTTCAAACGATCTCAGGCTCTCAACAGCTTCATAAAGCGCACGAAACTGTTCGCCAAGATCATTGCTATTTTCGTCCATACAGCTCACCTCAATTATTGTCAGGTACAACTTGTGTTGTTGATCGTCACAAAACAGCATTTTCAGCTTGTTTAGTACATTATATAATCACAAAAGAGCAATGTCAACAGTTTTGTGAATATCCGCCAAATTTATAGAAATGTATGTATAATTTTTCTAAATTTTTTGTAAATTCTCAAAGTAAATCAAAACAGTTGATGACATTTTCTTTAAAGTGTGTTATCATAGATATCAAAGTATGTTTTCAGGCAGTTAAAAATTTATCCGAATGCATACAAATATAATGATAATGCCTTTTAGCGAATAAACCACCTTAGATGCTAGGAAGGAGAATACAATGAAAATACTGCTTTCTGCTGACGCTTATGCGACTACATTAACAAACGGTGTCACTGTGGTGCTCAAGACACTTTACGATACCTACACTTCTCAGGGCCACGAGGTGAGGATCCTCACCATGTCAAAGGATCGTGATGCACATCATGAGGGAGATGTATATTATCTTCCTTCATTCAACACTCCGCTTTATCCTGATGTTCGTCTCAGCTTTGTAAGGCACCATGCCTATCTTGACGAGCTGAGGGAGTGGAAGCCCGACATTGTGCATATACACACAGAGGGTCCTGCGAGCAAGCTTTCAAAATCAATTGCAAGAAAATCCGATGCTCCTGTTGTTATGACATGGCACACCGACTACGCCAAATTTGCTTTCCATGACCACGCCAGCATGAAGGCGGTCGAGTGGAGCGTGAAAAAGCTCATGCGCGTAGTTTACAGGGGCGCCGATATGATAACGGTACCATCCTACAAAGCCAAGGCGCTGCTTGACGGTTACAGCCTTAAAAATCCCAACATGGTCATTCCCAACGGCATTGTTCTTGGCAAATTCACAAAAGAAGAGACCGAAGCCGAAAAGCAGGAGCTGCGCAGGTCTCTCGGACTGAAAGACACAGACAAGCTTCTGGTCATGATCTCACGCCTCAGCGCCGAGAAGAACATAGAAGAGATCGTGAACTACTTCCCGTCTGTTCTCAAAGAGGAGCCGGACGCCCGACTGATGATAGCCGGCACCGGACCCGACAGCAAGCATCTTGAACAGACCGCAGCCAAAAACGGCATTGCGGATAAGGTGATCTTCCCCGGCTTTGTGCCGCATGACGAAACCTACAAGTATTATAAGCTTGGCGCGGCTTTCCTCAGCGCATCGACATTTGAAATGCACAGCCTGACATATCTTGAAGCAATGGCATGCGGACTGCCGCTCATATGCAGAGATGATCCATGCCTGCAGGGTGTGCTGACCAACGGCGAAAACGGTTATATTTACCATGATGAACAGGAATTTACCGACAGTGTGTTAAAGGTTATTCGTGATCCTGAGCTGCAGAAGAGAATGTCCGAAGCCTCGCTAAGAATTTCCAAGGAATTCAGCGAACAGGCTTTTGCCGAGCGTATGCTTGAATTATATATCAAACTGATAAACGAGCGGAAAAGCGCAGGCGCTGAGTCATGAAACTTACATCATTGGAGTGGTAATTCTTAACTATGCTGCGAAGTATATTGAAAAGCATATTGATGGCGCTGTATCAGTATTTTTGGGTATCGCTGCTGTTTTCGGTCATTGTGATGATATGCTATCTGTTTATTTATGAAAAGCATGAATCGGGGCGGGGGCTTCTGAAAACCATGAAGCTTTGGTTTTCGTCATTCAGGAGGTCGTCTGTATTCCGGCTTTTGTTTTTTCTTGTTTTTTACAGCGCGATGATAGCTTTCCGGACCTTGCTCGGGCGGGAGTTTTTTAAAGATCCTCTTCAGAATATCGCCGGCGGCTGGGAGCTGTTCAGCGTATCAGGCGGCAAGGTGACAGCCACTAACGGTATTGAGAACATAATACTTTTTATTCCGTTTTCATTTCTGTTGTTCTGGTTTATCAACAAAAGAAAAAACGGCACAAGGGTCGTCAGATCATTTTTTGCAGGTATCTTGTCAGCTTTGGTTTTTTCGGTAGTTATTGAGATGTCTCAGCTGTGGTTCTGTCTGGGAACTTTTCAGGTGTCGGATATTGTTTACAACACCTTGGGAGGAATAGCCGGCAGTCTGGCATATCTGATATGCTTTGGGGTGCAGAGCCTGCGACGCAAAATTTTTTGTTAGCTATTGACAAGCAGAAACTAAAATGCTATACTTTATCCAAGTTAATATCAAACCGTTGAAGCGGAGATAACGGCAGTTATGAACTCACAGAGAGTCGGGGCGGCTGAGAGCCCGGCAGGATACAGGCTGTCAAATGGACCGCTGAGGGCGCAGTCAAAGGGAAGGATCACGGGTCAATGGCTATGAGCCGTCAGACCGGAAAGAGTGTTTCTCTCCCGAGTATTCTGCGACGTTGCAGGCAGACGTAATTTGCCGGGGATATGTTGGTATCCCGCAGAGCGCACGCGTCAAAGCGTGAATCAAGGTGGCACCACGGATAAGCTTTTTATTCGTCCTTGACGTAGATCATCTATGTCAAGGGCGTTTTTTTGTGCCCGGATCAAGGAGGAAGCAGCATGAATATCATACCGACACTTAACGAGATAGAACAGCTTGCAGGAACGGGGAAATATGACGTTGTTCCCGTAAGCTGCGAACTGTTTTCGGATTTTATTACTCCTATCGAAGCAATGCGTATTCTAAAGAACGTTTCATCTCATTGCTTTATGCTGGAGTCGGCTCAGGCAAACGACAGATGGGGAAGATATACATTTCTTGGTCTTGACCCGAAAATGGAGATCACCTGTATAAACGGAGAACTGAAGGCGGGAGATATACGGCTAAAAACAAACGATCCCTCAGGCTTTCTGCGAGGACTTATGAAGGAGTACAGAAGTCCGCATTTTGATCATTTGCCCTCGTTTACCGGCGGGCTTGTGGGATATTTCGCCTACGATTATCTTGCATACAGCGAGCCGGAGGTAAAGCGTGACGTTGAGGACAGCGAAGCCTTCAAGGATGTTGACCTTATGCTGTTCGATAAACTGATAGCTTTTGACAATGTGCGCCAGAAGCTGATACTTATTGTCAATATGAAGCTGGACGCTCCCGAAGTGAATTACAACAGGGCGGTGCTTGATATAAAGCAGCTTGCTCATCTTCTTAAACACGGAGAAAAAAGCAGCGAGCCGGCAGGCAGACTGCTGGGCGAGGTACAGCCGCTTTTCTCACGGGAGGAATACTGCGGTATGGTTGAACGTGCCAAGCGCCATATCCGTGAGGGCGATATTTTCCAGATAGTGCTTTCCAACCGTCTGAGCGCACCGTTTGAAGGAAGTCTTTTCAATACATACCGTGTTCTGCGCACGATAAATCCGTCGCCGTATATGTTCTATTTTTCCGGTACGGATGTTGAGGTGGCAGGCGCTTCTCCCGAAACATTAGTAAAGCTTGAAAACGGCGTTCTGCATACATTTCCGCTGGCAGGCACACGTCCGAGGGGAAAGACCGAGGAAGAGGACAAGGCTCTTGAAAATGAACTGCTTGCAGACGAAAAGGAGCTTGCCGAACACAATATGCTTGTCGATCTGGGAAGAAACGATCTGGGCAGGGTGAGCCGTTTTGGTACGGTCGAGGTCGAGAAGCTTCATTCAATAGAGCGCTATTCTCACGTTATGCACATCGGTTCAACGGTGCGCGGGCTTATCCGTGAGGATAAAGATGCTCTTGATGCCATTGAAGCCGTTCTTCCGGCGGGAACTCTTTCGGGCGCGCCTAAGATAAGGGCGTGTCAGCTTATAGGCGAGCTGGAAAACAACAAGCGCGGCATTTACGGCGGAGCTATCGGCTACATTGATTTTACCGGCAACATGGATACCTGCATTGCCATACGCATAGCCTACAAGAAAAACGGCCGTGTTTTTGTGCGCAGCGGCGCCGGCATAGTAGCGGATTCCGACCCCGAAAAGGAGTACGTTGAGTGTCTTAACAAAGCAAGAGCCGCCATTAAAGCGCTTGAGATCGCTCAGAACGATATAGGATAAACAAAAACGGGCGGTTTTGAAAATGGTTTCCTGAATAGTCTGAGGGAGGAGAATAAAATGATACTTTTGATAGATAATTATGACAGCTTTTCATACAATCTTTATCAGCTTATCGGAAGCATAAGGGAGGATGTCCGGGTCATACGAAATGACGAGATGACAGTTGAACAGATAAGTGAGCTGCATCCGGAGAAGATAATCCTTTCCCCCGGTCCGGGACGTCCGGAAGATGCCGGCGTGATAACGGATGTTGTAAAGGAACTGGGAACACAGGTGCCTGTTCTGGGCGTGTGTCTGGGACATCAGGCGATATGTCAGAGCTTCGGGGCGGTCATAACATACGCTTCAAGGCTGATGCACGGCAAGCAGTCGGTCGTTTCTCTGAATACCGGAACACCGCTTTTTGAAGGCTGCTCCGGTCGGACGCCGGTGGCAAGGTACCACTCTCTTGCAGCCGACAGAGCAACTCTTCCGGAGTGTCTTGAAATTACCGCAGAGACAGACGACGGAGAAATAATGGCAGTACAGCATAAAAGTCTGCCGATATTCGGAGTACAGTTCCACCCGGAATCAATTATGACGCCGGAAGGGAATATCATGCTGAAAAATTTTCTTACAAGAATATAAATTATAAAGAGAGGATGTAATTAAAATGATCAAAGAAGCAATCGTTAAGATCGTAAGCAAGGAGGATCTTACTTATGACGAGGCGTACACCGTTATGAACGAAATTATGAGCGGAGAAACTACTCCTACTCAGAATGCGGCTTTTTTGGCAGCGCTTTCCACGAAGAGCGCAAAGGCGGAAACTACCGCTGAGATAGCCGGCTGTGCGGCTGCCATGAGAGATCATGCTACAAAAGTAGATACAGGTATGGACGTTCTTGAAATAGTCGGCACAGGCGGAGACAATGCGCAGAGCTTCAATATTTCCACAACGTCGGCTCTTGTGGCGGCTGCCGGAGGCGTAAAGGTGGCAAAACACGGAAATCGCGCGGCTTCCTCAAAATGCGGCACTGCGGATTGTCTTGAAGCGCTGGGCGTTAATATCGAGCAGAGTCCGGAACGCTGCGTTGAACTGCTCAAAGATGTGGGTATGTGCTTCTTCTTCGCTCAGAAGTACCATGCGTCAATGAAGTATGTCGGCGCTATCCGCAGAGAACTGGGCTTCCGCACCGTTTTCAATATCCTTGGACCTCTCACGAATCCGGCTTCTCCTTCGATGCAGCTCCTTGGAGTTTATGACGATTATCTGGTGGAGCCTCTGGCTCAGGTGCTTATCGAGCTTGGCGTAAAGCGCGGAATGGTCGTTTACGGCACCGATAAGCTTGATGAGATCTCACTCAGCTCACCTACAAGGATATGCGAGATAAAGGACGGCTGGTTCAAGACTTATACCGTAACTCCCGAACAGTTCGGTCTTGAGCGCTGCACCAAGGACGAGCTGAAAGGCGGTTCTCCTGCCGAGAATGCCGCTATCACACGGGAGGTACTTGCAGGTAAAAAGGGCGCTCACCGAAATGCCGTTCTGATGAACGCCGGCGCAGCTCTTTATATTGCCGGCAAGGCGGACAGCTTTGATGCAGGCATAAGGCTTGCCGCAGAACTTATTGATTCGGGCAAAGCCGCTGAAACTCTTGAAAAATTCATAGAGGTCAGCAACAGATGATAACGGAGGGATATGACCATGACTATCCTTGAAAAGTTAGCGGAGCATGCGCGGGAACGCTGCGAGGCCTATCGCCGCGCAATGTCCTATGAAGAGCTTAAAAGAGCGGTCTATGCTATGCCAAAGGGTACGGGCAGCTTTGAAGCGGCTCTGAAAAAGCCGGGAATGTCCTTTATATGCGAGTGCAAAAAGGCTTCGCCCTCAAAGGGACTTATCGCGCCTGATTTTCCGTATGTAAAGATCGCAAAGGAGTACGAGCAGGCGGGCGCCGACTGCATTTCAGTGCTTACCGAGCCTAAGTGGTTCATGGGCAGCGACGAATACCTGCGGGAGATAGCCGGAGCGGTGGCTGTACCGTGTCTGCGCAAGGATTTCACGGTTGACCCTTACATGATATATCAGGCAAGACTTATAGGCGCTTCGGCGGTGCTGCTTATCTGCGCCATACTCAGCGAGGGACAGCTTAACGAATATCTTGCGCTTTGCGATGAGCTGGGACTTTCGGCTCTTGTTGAGGTGCATGATGAGCGTGAGGCTGTGTCCGCCCTGAAGTCCGGCGCCCGTATAATAGGCGTAAATAACCGTGATCTGCGGGACTTTACCGTTGACACCTCAAACAGCCGCCGACTGCGTGAGATGATACCGGAGAGTACGGTTTTCGTTTCGGAAAGCGGCATACGCACTCCCGAAGATATTGCTCTTCTGGCGCAGTCCGGCGCAGACGCCGTTCTTATAGGCGAGGCGCTTATGAAAGCCCCCGACAAAAAGCAGAAGCTGTCCGAGCTCAGGGCTGCCGCAGCTAATAGAAAAGGTGTGTGCTGAAAAATGACAAAAATCAAATTCTGCGGACTTACCTGCGAGGATGATATTTCGGCAGTAAATGAGATCATGCCTGATTATGCGGGCTTCGTATTTGCGCAAAGGAGCAGGCGGTACGTCAGCCGTGAACAGGCGCAAGTGCTGCGCAGTCTGCTGGATAAGAGAATAAAGGCGGTAGGCGTATTTGTGGACGAGGATATAAAAACAGTTGCAGATATGCTGGATCGTGGTATAATAGATATTGCGCAGCTTCACGGAAACGAAGATGATGATTATATTCTCCGGCTTAAAGCGCTGACCGGCAAACCGGTAATTAAAGCTTTTCGCATAAGGACGTTTCAGGATGTTCAGAGTGCAGGCAGCAGCAAAGCCGATATGATCCTTCTGGATGCCGGAGCCGGTGACGGCAGAACCTTCGATTGGTCACTGGTAAAGCAGGTCGGCAGACCGTACTTTTTGGCGGGCGGCCTTTGCGCGGAAAACGCAGCGGCAGCAATAGAAGCGCTTCATCCGTTTGCGCTGGACGTCAGCTCCGGAATTGAAACGGACGGACACAAGGATAAGAAAAAAATGGCGGCATTTTCAGCCTGCCTTTCCCGCAGCGGCTTTTGATGGGAATGAGATCTGATCTCAAAAGACATGATCGGGAGCGCAGGCGCTGAGCCATACAGAAAGGAAGAAAAAACATGACAAATCCAAAGGGACGCTTTGGCATACACGGAGGTCAGTATATACCCGAAACACTGATGAACGCCGTGATAGAGCTGGAGGAAGCCTATAACAGGTATAAAA
The DNA here is from genome assembly GCA_902796475.1 of uncultured Ruminococcus sp. Lineage (GTDB taxonomy): Bacteria > Bacillota > Clostridia > Oscillospirales > Acutalibacteraceae > UBA1213. Next base: position 1,900 of record CADBPE010000143.1, on the reverse strand, counting down.
ACGATCCGGATTTTTGCCGGGAACTGGAAACACTTTTCAATGAATACGCCAACAGACCTTCAAGGCTCTATTATGCCGAAAATATGACAAAGGATCTGGGCGGCGCAAAGATCTATCTCAAGCGTGAGGATCTTAACCATACAGGCGCCCACAAGATAAATAATGTTCTCGGTCAGGCTCTGCTTGCAAAGAGAATGGGCAAAACAAGACTTATCGCAGAAACAGGCGCAGGTCAGCATGGTGTTGCTACCGCAACGGCTGCCGCTCTTATGGGTATGGAGTGCGTTGTTTTCATGGGTGAGGAGGATACGAAGCGTCAGGCTCTTAACGTGTACAGAATGAAGCTGCTGGGCGCAGATGTCGTTCCCGTAAAAAGCGGCACAGCTACACTTAAGGACGCAGTTTCCGAGACTATGAGGGAGTGGGCTTCAAGAATTGACGATACTCACTACTGTCTGGGTTCGGTTATGGGTCCCCATCCGTTCCCGACTATCGTAAGAGATTTTCAGGCGGTCATTTCAAAAGAAACAAGGGCGCAGATGCTTGAAAAGGAAGGACGTTTGCCTGATGCTGTTCTGGCTTGTGTGGGCGGCGGCTCTAACGCTATCGGAAGCTTCTACCATTTTATTGATGATGAGGGAGTGCGGCTTATCGGCTGCGAGGCTGCCGGTAGAGGTATCGACACATTCGAGACGGCGGCAACCATCTCTACGGGCAGACTTGGCATTTTTCACGGCATGAAGTCCTATTTCTGTCAGGACGATATGGGACAGATCGCGCCTGTATATTCTATCTCCGCCGGACTTGATTATCCCGGAGTGGGTCCGGAGCATGCTTATCTGCACGATATAGGCAGAGCCGAGTATGTTGCAGTCACAGATGACGAGGCAGTAAAGGCATTTGAGTATCTTTCAAAGACCGAAGGTATCATTCCTGCGATAGAGAGCGCCCATGCAGTGGCTTATGCAATGAAGCTTGCGCCCGCTATGGATAAGGATAAAATAATCGCGGTCACTATTTCGGGCAGAGGCGACAAGGACTGCGCTGCTATTGCACGTTACAACGGGGAGGATATTTATGACTAAAATAAAACAGGCTTTTCAGAACGGAAAAGCGTTCATACCATTTATTACCTGCGGAGATCCCGACCTTGAAACGACGGCGGCGGTTGTAAGGGCGGCTGCTGAGAACGGCGCCGATCTTATCGAGCTGGGAATACCCTTTTCCGACCCGACAGCCGAGGGTCCCGTGATACAGAGCGCAAATATCCGCGCACTTGCTGCGGGAGTAAATACAGATAAAATTTTTGATCTGGTGCGTGATCTGCGCAGGGATATAACAATCCCGCTGGTTTTTATGACATACGCTAATGTTGTATTTTCTTACGGTGCAGAGCGTTTTATAGGTTTATGCGCCGAGACCGGCATAGACGGTCTGATACTTCCGGATATCCCTTTTGAGGAAAAGGAGGAATTTCTGGATATCTGTCATAAATATGATGTTGCTCTTATTTCTCTGATTGCGCCGACGTCTGCAAACCGTGTGGGAATGATCGCAAAAGAGGCTGAGGGATTCATTTATCTTGTGTCGAGTCTTGGCGTGACAGGTATGAGAAGCGAGATAACCACCGATCTGTCGTCCATTGTAGAGACCATACGCAAAAACACGGACATACCTGTTGCGGTAGGCTTCGGGATATCGACGCCGCAGCAGGCGCATGATATGGCAGCGGTTTCAGATGGAGCAATAGTAGGTTCAGCGGTAGTGAAGCTGCTTGAAAAGTACGGCAAAGAATCCCCGAAGTATATTGGTGAATATGTAAAGAGCATGAAAGAAGCATTATGACCTAAACACAAAAGTTTCGCTCAAGCCTTTTCAAAGGCTTGGCGCAGAGCCTGCG
>CADBPE010000142.1 GCA_902796475.1 uncultured Ruminococcus sp. | reverse complement strand
TTCATAATATGCTCACCTCTTTTTGAGTGTAGCATATCTTTCTTCAAATGTCATTAACATTTTGTTTACTCATTCAAAAACCCTGGTAGTTCCTGTTGTTGGCATTGACATTTATAGCCGTAAGGTTTTTGCAGAAATAAAAAGCGCCGGGATCATAACTTGTAACGCTTATCGGCAGAGTCACGCTTGTAAGCGCATCGCAGTATGAAAAAGCCCCGCCTTCGATAGTCTTTACGCTGTTGGGTATCTTTACAGCTGCAAGCTCTTTGCAGCCTGAAAAGCTGTTTCCGCCGATCTTTGTAACGCTGGTAGGAATAGTAACGCTTTCAAGCTTTGAGCATCCGGCGAACGCATTATCCAATTCGGTAACGCTTGAAGGGATAGTAACGCTCGTAAGACCTGTACATGAGCCGAAATCATTGCCTATCTTGGTAATGCCGGTACCTATTTTCAGAGTTTTGGCGCCGGTACACTGCTGGAAGGCGCTGCCGCCGAGGATCGTCACTGAATCGGGAAGGTCAATGCTTTCCAGTGCGGTACAGCCGCAGAATGTGAAATAGCCGATACCTGTAAGACCCTCCGGGAATTCGATATTTTCAAGCGAAGAGCAGTACATGAAAGCCCACGCATTGATCGACTTGATCGTTGACGGAAGCTCAACGGTCTTAAGATTCTCACACTTAAAGAAGCCATGCGCGGGAACATAGTTCATGGAATTCGGGATAGTTACGCTTTCAAGAGAATTACACTCTGAGAAGCAGTATTCTCCCATGTCCCTTACGCTGTTGGGGATAGTCACATCATTGAGAGCCGAACAGCCTGCGAAAGCGTATGATCCGACAGAAACAACGCTGTTCGGGATAACAACGGTCTCAAGCCCGGTATTGTCCTGGAATGCCTTGCTGTCAATATAGACTACCGGCAGTGTCTGAGCCAGCTGATTAAAGCTGACCTTCATTGATGACGGGATAACGACATTGGTATCGGTACCGTTATACTTTACGATACTGATAGCATAGCTGTCCTCACCGTAAGGAGTAACGTAGTATGTATAATCTCCAAATGAGGCGTTCTCTCCGACACCTACAGCCCATGCGGAAAAGCCGGGACTCACAGCCACATTCGCACTTACGGCGCCGACTCCGGCCATCATCGCTGCCGCAAGAGATACTGAAAGTATCCTGCGAAGTAATTTACTTTTCATCTCTTTACCTCCGTAAAAAAAATAATTAATGGTATTATGCAATCATTTGTACATATTTTCAATAAATAAGTGAATATTATTTAATATTTTATACATCTCACAATTTTTGAGAGAAAAATTAGTCACTGCCAACAAAATCCATGTCATTTTTTTAACGAAAAAAGGCTGCCGCACTGCGTTATCCTGACGCATGCGACAGCCTTGCTGTCCTGTATTAAATTTCCGCCGTATTATACAGCCTTTACCATACCGGCAAATTCTTCCGCTGTGTAATACTTTATTCCCGGCATTTTTTTCAGTTTTTCTATTATCCTGTCAGTGCTTATCATATCGGCAACGATCACACAATCCGCTTTGGGTATCGCCGTTCCTCTCCTGAGCACCGGCACTCCGCCGCTGATGTACTCCTCTCCCACTGTCTTCCGGTTAGTGGTTTCCATTACCGCCACGGGCTTGATCTCGTTTTCCGCAAGCAGCTTCAGAATAAACTCGCTTACCTTCGTCCAGCCGTAAACAACAGCGGTCTTAATACCCGTATCGACCTTTTCAGCCTTACCGCTCCTTGCGTGAAGAGCCGCTTTCAAAAGAAGATCTGCCTGTTTTTCAAGACGCTCCTGCTTTTTGGCCTCGTGCATAAGCTCCCTGTTCTTCTCGGCAATATCAAGAGCATAACCCTCGGAGATCTTATTGTAATATTTTTCATAATATATATTTGTATATCTCCGCCTCAGCTCTTCAATGCGCTTTTCCTCTTCTTCTCTCGGAAGCTTCTCATTTATAACATTTATACATTCGTACTGATAGTCATACAGCTCCTTTGTATAGTGCATAGGCGCTCTTCCCAGCCAGTGATTCTTGTCGGCTAACAAAGCGTCAAGCGCAGGTATGATATGACACCCTGCAAGCTTTTTCTTCATCACTTCAAAAGCCGCATTTACTCGTATATTCTTGCTGTATATGTTGTCAAGATTTCCGAAAGCCTCAGTCTTTTCGCCGTCTGTATTTACAAAAACGCCTCTTACTTCTATCAGGATTATCTGCTCAGGCTTATACACCTTGAGGACCTCCTGCGCAAAATCCTCAAGCATTTCATCGAAATCCTCTTCAGGCACCTTGAGCTTTTCCTCAAGCTTTTCCTTTATAATGCCCGCCTTGCGCAGAGCTTCAAAAAAAGGAGCCCGGTTATTGCTCACGCATACAGTAGTATCGCCCCATCTCATGCTCGATATCCTGAACAGGGCAGTATCTATAACAAGAAAGTCGGAATCGGCTTCTTTTATATAGTCCATTACTGTTTTGGTCGCATCAAGATACATACAGCGCTTTCTGAAATTTGAAAACTTAAATTTTGACGCATCGAAAGCATCGTATTTTTCCTTGTCTATATCCATTCCCTTGCATACAAAATAGAACGGATCACACTCATTCACATATTTCTGCACCTTGTAGCCGCCGTCGTCCGGATGCATAGAAAAAGTGTCTCTTGAAATACACGTTCCCAGAATGTTGACTGTCGCTTTTACATCCATAATAATATCTCTCCTGATAATAAAGATTATATTCATATAGAGCCTGTTTTACTCTGCTCTATTTTATCACAGTGCTCTTTGCGTGTCAACCATACCGCATCAGTCAAGATTTGCCTTTGCCCAGAGCAGAAATGCGTAGATCGCATATATCCTGTTCCAGAGAAATTCCTCGCCGTTTATAAAACGCTCCCACATACTCTTTAACTCATCGGTGTTGAAGTATCTCTGCGCAGTTTCACCGAAAAGCAGCTCCGTTATGGGCTTGTTGAAGCGCTCCTCCGCAAGCCACTTGCGCACAGGCACAGGAAATCCCACCTTCTTGCGGAAAGCAGCTTCATCCGGCAGCAGAGAGCTTGCCGCCTTGCGGAACACATATTTATTCTGATCGTTCATAAACTTCATTTCCGCCGGTATCCTGCTTGCCACATTAAACAGTCTGAGGTCGCTGAACGGCGTGTGCAGTTCTACTCCGCATGCCGTACTGGTGCGGTCGGTGTTAAGGTAAATATCGCCTTCAAGCCACAATGAAACGTCAGTGGTAAGCTTTCGGGCAAGCTCGTCCTGTCCCTCGGTCTCGTTCCATATATCAGCAACGGGATCGTATGCCTTTACGCTTTCATCATAATCCTTCATTATCGAACGGATAACATCCTCCGACATTATATGAGAGCAAGTAAGATAATACTTCCAGTCGGGCTGCATAGGCGTTCTGTGGGCATTGTATCCGCCAAAAAATTCGTCTATGCCTTCTCCGGAATAGACCACCTTTGTATGCTCCTTCACCGCCGTACAGCCGATAGAAAACGCCACCGCGGAAGCGTCGCCCAAAGGCTGACCCATTTTTTCTATAACAGTCGGGATACGCTCGAAATATTCCTCGGCGCTGATCATTTTTTTGCGGAAACCCTTGCCAAGCGTCCTTGCGGTCTGCTCTGCAAGCGCGGATTCATCAAAGCCGCTGTTCTCAAAGCCGACATATCCTACCGTATTTGCATATGCGGCGTCGCTCGCAGCCAGCAGAAAAGAAGAATCCACACCGCCCGAAAGGAACGACTCCTTATACGGAAATTCGGCGTCGTTTTTTTCCTCACTGAAGATCTCGGCGACAACGGACTTTATCTCCTCAGCGAAATCATCAACGGTTTTGGTGCGGTCGGGCGCAAATACAGGTTTCCAGTAACGATGCACCGAAACTGCTTTTCCGTCCCATTCGGCATAGTGACCCGGCATCAGCTTGTAAATACCCTCGTAGAAGGTCTCGCTTCCGATAGGATATCCGTAAAAAAGATACTGCTGCAGCATACGCTTGTTAAGACGATTCTCAATGCGGCTGTCCGCGGCGATCTCGTTTATATCACCGGAGCAGATAAGCTCATTGCCGGCGAGTGCATAGAATATATGCTTCTGTCCCACCTGGTCGCGGATGATATAAAGCTTCTTTGCTTCCTCGTCACTGAGTGCAATAACGAAAGCCCCGTAAATGTGAGACATAAAGTCAAGCTTCCATCTGATGTAAGCCTGAATGACGATCTCTTCCTCCCTGTGTGCGCGGTCAAGACCCGTATCAATGCCAAGCTCGCCGCACAAAGCTCTCCAGTTGCGGATATATCCGCTGAAATAACGTATATTTACCGATCTTCCTGTATTTTCCATATCCATCCCTCTTTGTCGGATTTTGTAAAAATTATATCATTTCAGAATTATCACGTCAACATTTTTTTGTTTCTGCCCAGGGATATCCATTTTGCGCTGCGAGTTATCCTGGTCAACAACTTAAGAAGAAACACAAAAGTTTCACCCCAAAAACCACAACACAAAAGTTTCGCTCAAGCCTTTTCAAAGGCTTGCAGGTCCAGGGCAGCGCCCTGGTCGCGCTCCGCAGAGCGCGAAATCC
>CADBPE010000141.1 GCA_902796475.1 uncultured Ruminococcus sp. | reverse complement strand
TCCCTTGACCCTGCAAGCCTTTGAAAAGGCTTGAGCGAAACTTTTAATTTTATGTTCATACATTTTTAACTCGTTCAAAAACCCTAATTTCCGCGATATAATGTATTGACAATCGGCTTGTTATAGTGTAAAATGAAAATGATTTTCAGTTTGTGATCGGAGTGGATACGTTATAATGAACGGCTCAAACGGTTATAAAACAAAACAAAGGGATCTTATCCTTAATTACATGACTGCTCATAGGGACGCTCACGTTACTGTCGGCGGGATAAGCGAACATCTGGCAAATCACGGTACACCGATAGGAACCGCCACTATTTACAGACAGCTTGAAAAGCTTGTAGAACAGGGTCTGGTGCGCAAGTATACTGTTGACAGCGCTACATGCGCATGCTTTCAGTATGTGGAGCCGGACAGGAAGTGCCACGAGCATTTTCATCTAAAATGCGAAAGGTGCGGAAAACTTATCCATCTGGAATGCAGCTTCGTGGGAGAGCTTGCTTCTCATGTGCATAAGGAACACGGCTTTGAGATAGATCCGCTGAGAACAGTATTTTACGGCGTTTGCAGAGAATGCTCTGAGCTGAGCGAAAAGCTCCCCGCCGGAAAAGAGGAAAATAATGAATAGTCAGACAATTACAATAGCCCTCATCATTCTTGCGGCGCTTATGGTGGTGGGGATAATCACAACGCTTATCATGAAAAAGTGCAAAGCGCACGAAAATGCAGTGACCATTTCCATACTTGCCACGTCGTTCTGCGGACTGTTGGCGGCAGGCGCTTTGGTGTTCCTTGTGACCTTCAATATGATGAAGGATTATATGGGAATAAAGCGCTATAAGGAATATGTTATCGAAAATGACAGCAAGACGGTTTCGCTGACTGTAAAGGAATATGCCAACGATCAGGCTACCGGCTTTGAACTGTATCTTAACGGTGACGATAAAATGATCGCTGATGTGAATACCGATATGTTCCTGCCGTTTGGCAATAAGGAGTATGAAGTAGAATGGAAGGACGATTCGGCGGTTATTTACTATACCTTCCAAGAAAATGATGATGATTACAGATCAAAATATTGCGTTGTCCATTTTGACGGCGGATTTGATATGCCTGTTGATTCCGAAAAGGATCTTCGTCCGGAGGAGGACAGAAAACAGGCTTCCGCAGCTTCGGCTGACAAATAACAGACAAAAAATACATCAGGACTTTCCGGTAAACGCTGCCGGAAAGTCTTTTTTTGTGTAGAATATAAAAAATAATATGTAACAAAATGGGTATTATTACCAAAAGCGCGCATTACTCTTGTGATATTGTGTAATCGGCGCTTTAAGTTGTTGTCTATACTGACGAAGTATTGCTTTTTTATCTAATCCAATGCCAAATGAGAGCCTGCTGCTTGTTGAAAATCGTGTTTTACAAAGACGAAATAATAATGTACAATTATTATCAGATGGGATATCATGCGGCAATGCGCCTGCTGCATGAAAATATCCCGTGAACGGCGGGCGTGTGATAAAGCCTGCACTATATTAAGACAGGAGAGTGGATTAATTGTATTCTGAAAAAAGACAGAGCAAGAGCCTTCTGAAACGGATAGGAGCTGCAATGCTTTCGGTCACTATTATGGGCGCGGCATTTGCGGCTATGCCGGCGATCCCCGGAATGACTGCCGGGGTTTCTGCGGCAGCGACTCTTGTTAAGGACTACGGACTTGCGAAAAACACCCAGGAGGGCGCCACGCTGCATTGCTGGAACTGGTCATACAACAATATCAGAAAGTATATGAAGGATATTGCGGCGGCAGGCTATACCTCGATCCAGACCTCACCAGTTCAGCAGCCCAAGGATTATTACTGGGAAGGCGTAGCTTACGGCAATGTAGGCATCCCGGACGGTACGGGCGGCTATGAGTCCAACTGGTGGAAGGCTTATCAGCCTGTTACCTTCAGCATCTGCGACAACGGACACACCTGGTACGGCACCAAGGCGGAGTTCAAGGCAATGTGTGACGAGGCTGAAAAGTACGGCGTAAGAGTTATCGTTGATATTGTTGCGAACCACATGGGCAATATCCAGGGCTACAAGATAGCCTCTGCGGGCATGACAAAGGCGGAGGCAGAAAAAGCCGTTATGTCGGATATTTCCCGTCAGGTAGGCGAATTCTGGAAAAAGGATATGCTTACCGATCCGAGCTACTGGCACATAAGCACATCATGGACACATTCAAGTGACGGACGTTTTGACGTTACTCAGGGCAACATGGGTATGCCCGACCTTAACACAGGCGATCCAAAGGTACAGCAGATGGTTCTGGGACTGCTCAAGGAGTGCATCGACTGCGGCGCAGACGGTTTCAGATTTGACGCGGCAAAGCATATTGAAACTCCTGCGGACAGTTCGGCATTTTCAAGCGATTTCTGGAACGTTGTTCTGGACGGCGCAAGAGAGTATTACAAGAAGGTAAACGGTTATGACGGCGTGTATTTCTACGGTGAGGTGCTGAACCGTATTGACGATGTAAATGCCGAGAATTACTATCTCAGCAAAATGTCAATTACCGACAACTCCAAGAGCGACAATCTGAGAAACAGTGTTATGCATGGCAGTGTTGAATCTCTTGCAGACGGCGGATTCAATAATTATATCCACGGCAAGGGCAACAGAGCCGTCATCTGGCCGGAGTCGCACGACACCTACATGGGCGGCGGTTCCTCTTATGACGCAAATGACAGGGTAATAAAGCAGACATGGGCTATAATGGCTTCCCGCAAGGATCCCATGCCGCTTTTCTTTGCAAGACCTTATTATTCAAAGGATATCCTTGCAGGCGACGTTTCAAAGGCAAGGCAGTCTAATGCGGCTATTCTTGAAAAAATTGACGAGCAGACACAGCTTGGCGATGTAGGAACTCTCACATGGGCTGATCCTGCGGTTGTTGCGGCTAACCGTTTCCGCAACTTCTTTGTCGGTCAGAGCGAAAAGTTAGGTTCGTCAGGACATACAGCGTATAATCTCAGAGGCAAGACCGGTATCGTTATCGTAAGAGGCGAGGGTCCGGGCACCGTTTCTCTCAGCGTAGGCATGCAGGACGGCACATATTACGATCAGATCACAGGCGAGAAGTTCACTGTTAGCGGCGGCGTTGTAAAAGGCACCGTGAAGAATGCGGACGGTATCGCAGTTGTTTACAATCCTTCTGTTGATTACGGCAAGGTCACTCCGGAAGAGCCGACAGTTATCAGGATCAATGCGGAAGCTGCGAGCGGCTCGGCTGTTTTCAATACCGATAATACGACCGTTACAATGAAGGTTTCGGGAGCCGTTTCTGTAAGCTACAACACATCCGAGGGTCAGTCCGGCACCTTTACCGGTACTTCAAAGACCATAACAATAGGTGACTATACAGCCACCGGCAGCGATGTTACCGTGAACATAACAGGCACCGGCAAGGACGGCACAAAGAAAACAAAGTCCTACAAGTTCACAAAGAAGATAGTAAGCTCGGAATATCCCACTCTTTCAAAGGGCGGAGTTGCATTTGACAATTCGGGCTACAACTGGGCAAAGGTTTACTGCTACGCTTACAACGATTCCGGCACAACTGCCGTCAACAACGGCTCATGGCCGGGTGTGCTTATGAATGACGAGGGAACGGGCTTCTTTACTTATGAGTTCCCATCTACTCTTACCGGCACAGTCAAGGTCATTTTCAGCAACGGTTCAGGCGTACAGATCCCCGCATCAGGTCAGCCGGGACTTGCCATGAATTCCACCGATAAAAAGCTTTTCAAGAACGACAAGCTCAACGAGTTGCCGGCGTCCGTCAAGTCGCTTTCTGTAAAGCTTACTCCTTCAACGACAAATCCAGGCATTGGTCAGACGGTAACATTTACTGCTTCGGCGCAGAATGTCAGCGGCACAGCAAATTATACGTTCCTGCTCAATGACGGCACTACATTAAAGGCTTCGTCCACATCGAACACCTGCACATGGACACCCTCAAAGGCAGGCACATATATTGTTGCAGTAAAGGCAAAGGACAGCAAGCTCAGCGTTACGGCTGCCGCAAAGATCGTGGTCTCATCAACGGGCAAGCTGATCTCGGAATCGTCTGTCAGTTCAGGCAAGATAGCCAAGGGCGGCACAGTCACTCTTTACGGCAAGGCTTCGGGCGGTGCAGCTCCGTATCAGTATTGCTTCTGCTACAAAAGAGCGGATTCGTCCAACTTTGCAAAGATACAGGATTACAGCACTACCGCAACAGCCACACTCAAGCCGGCATCGGCAACGAAGTATGTTATTCTTATAAAGGTAAAGGATAAGAACGGCAGCATTGCAAAGTCTACATTTGATCTTACCGTAACAAGCGGCATCACCAATACCTCAACGGTTTCCGCGACCCGGATAGCCAAGGGCAGCAGCGTGAATGTAACGCTTTCGGCAACAGGCGGCGCAGGCGGATACAGCTATGGCGCATGGTACAGAAAGGAAGGCTACGATAACTGGGTATCTTTGCAGAGCTACGGCTCAGGAACAAGCGTTGCCTTCAAGCCTTCTTCGACAGGCACATATGAGCTTCTTACAAAGGTAAAGGACAAGAACGGCAGCATCGGCAGAAAGTCCTTCACCATCACCGTAACAGGCGGTCTTAGCAATACTTCAAAGATATCCGCAGCATCTATAAAGCTTGGTTCGGCGGTCACTGTAACAGCATCGGCATCAGGCGGCAAGACGCCGTATCAGTACGCCGTACTGTACAAGAAGTCGGCATCCGAAAAATGGTCCGTTGCTTCAAAATATACGGCCGCAACCACCACAAAGATAAAGCCGTCCGCAGCAACGAGCTATGATATACTTGTAAAGGTGAAGGATGCTTCGGGCAAGATCGCAAAAAAGACATTTACAGTAAAGGTAACTAAATGACCGTAAATGAGCAATTGCATGTTTTCTGATATGCCTGCTTATTTACAGTTATGAAAAAAGGGAGCTGACGCAGATCTATGCGGCAGTTCCCTTTTTATGTTCTTTATTGAGTGCGGCAGCGGTCTTGCCGTTCACTGCACAAAAAGCAGTAAATGATATCAGGGTGCAGGATGTGTGCGGGTGTCCGGCGTGACGGTGATGCACTTTCTTTCACTGCCTCGCGGCGGTGAGGGCGGCTTTTTCTGGATTTGTCACAAGGGGACGCCCTCTTGCGGCGGCAAGCTGCCGCAGGCTCTGCGCAAACAAATAAAGGACCGCCGGGCGATCCTTCAAATGCTTATTCTTTATCCGGTAATGCAGCGGGAAAGTGGTCGTGAGAAGCGCTGCGGGGTTCAAAATGATATCTTCCTTGGACTTATCCGTTTACAGTCGGATTCACTGCTGCTCGTAGTTGTGGCTGTCAACAAGGTCTTTTGAATATTCGGCGACCTTTGTAAGACCCTCGTTATTCAGCTTGGAAATGTTCTCCGCTATCTGGTTCTTCAACTCAATGTCGGAATTTTCCATCGCTACAAGATCACCGTTGATCTTGATATACGGGCTGAGTCCGAGAAGGTAGTCCACCGAAACATCAAAATATTTGGCGAGCTTCATAAGAGTTTCACCGTTGGGAATACCGCCGCTTTTCCATTTGCTGATTATGCCAGATGAGAGACCGATCTCTTTGCCGATAGGATTAGGTCTTTTGCCGCAACGCAGGCATAAATTATAAAACCTTTTCCAAAACATAATATAACCCCCTACACATTAAATCGTTTGCTGCTAAAACACACTCACGTCAATTTGCCGGATATGAAAAGTTCTCCCTGCTTGCCGATACCTTTTGTCAGGATATAAAATAATGTGCTGCTGCGTTCCGTATTACGGAAAATTTGAAGCTATCATTTGTTTGTCGTGAGGAGCTTTTTTTGATGCAGCTGCCGTCTGGTAAAGTCCAAAATATTACCGTTTAATGCTAAGACAATATTACCACACATAAAGGGTAAAAACAAGTCCTAAATGCTAAAATTTTATTTATTTTTATACATTTCTGAATTGCACAAAAAAATTTTTGTTTTGTCCTTGGTTAATTGTTGAAAAAATAAATGTTATTTTTGACAGTCAGAAATTGCCGTTTTTTGGCATCTTGCACATGGTAAAAAAATATTAGTCATAGCAAAAGCATTTTTGTAATATTGATGTAATTATAGTACAATTTATAAAATATAAACTGACCGTCACGGAAAAAGCGTTTTTCGTTTTATAGTGATATTCTGTATATCATAGTGAATAAACCTGCATAATCAAACACTTGATCTGTATATGCTCATAAAGCTCCGGAGTATTGTACAGATTCAGCTTTCCGGAGTGCTGCAAGGGAAATCAATTAAAAAAATTTATCGCTCAGAGGAGAACTCCCCGCTGATTTTTGCGGCGTTTAATAAAGGCTTTTCAGGAAAGGTTTTTTCAGTGCAGCCTACAGGTCAGAATTGATTTCCCCTGACTCTGCGTTGCTGACTTGAATTTTCTGTAAATTTGTTATATGATAAGAATTGTCTTTTATCATTGACAAAGCGGAAAGTATGTGTTATCATATTACTGCGTTATCGCTTTAATTTAGTAAAGTGATGTGATTGCAGAATGCTGCTTGCATAATTTTCAGGAATGAGGAAAAGAAAATGAAAAACTACTCAAAGATCACCCCTGAGGGAACAAAAGACCTGCTTTTTGAGGAATGTCTTGCCAACAGGACGGTTTCTGCTATACTCGGCAATGTGTTCTCGTCAAGGGGCTTCCATGAGGTGCTGACTCCCGGTCTGGAATTCTACGATCTGTTCTCGGAGGATATTTCGGGAATACCTATGGAGTATATGTTCAAGATGAGCGACCCTAAGGGCAGACTTATGGTAATGCGTCCGGACTCCACTTTGCCTATCGCAAGAATGGTCTCCACACGCCTGCAGAATGCGCATAAGCCTATCAGACTTTACTACAATCAGCGTGTATACCGCTGCAATCCCGGACTGACAGGCAGAAGCAACGAGGTCATGCAGACGGGTATAGAGCTTATCGGCGCCAAGGGCATGAGAGCCGACCTTGAGGTCATCACAACGGCTATTGACGCGCTTTCAAAGTGCGTTCCCGATTTCAGGATCGAGCTTGGCCATGCGGGATTTTTCAGAGCGCTTGCCGCAAAGCTCCCCGTGAGCGCCCGCAAAAGAGAAAAAATACGTTTCTACATCGAAAGCAAGAATTACTCTGCTCTCAACTCTACGCTTGACAAGCTGGAGCCTTCTCAGTATGTTGATGTTGTCCGCAGACTGCCCCGTCTTTTTGGCGGCATAGAGGTACTTGACGAGGCATGCCGCATTTGTCAGGACGAGGATGCGCTGGCGGCTCTCGGCTATGTGCGTGAGATATACGACCATCTTTCAAAGTACGGTCTGGGTGACAGACTTATCATTGATCTTGGTCTGGTGCAGAGAAATGATTATTACAGCAGCATAGTTTTCAGCGGCTATGTTATGGGCTCCGGCGAGCCGGTGCTTATCGGCGGAAGATATGATAATCTCCTTGACAGCTTTGAAGCGCCTTCGCCTGCATGCGGCTTCGGCATAAACGTGGACGCTCTTGCAAGGGTGATGCTCAGCAGAGGAAACGTGCCCAAAAGGAAAAATGCAGACGTTCTTGTGCATGCCGAGGCAGGCTTTGAAATTGAAGCGATAAGATACACTCAGACTCTTGCGCAGGCAAATATAGTCGGCGAAAACAGCGTTTTTGAAACAGAAGAGGAAGCGCTGGAATATGCAAGATCAAGAGGGATAAAGCAGATAGCTGTAGTAGGCAGCGAGATAAGGACAAAGGATACGGGGGTTTAACAGGGAATGAAGCCTTTAAGAATCGCTCTTACAAAGGGCAGACTGGAAAAGGATACAATAGGACTTTTGGAGCAGGCAGGCTATGACTGCACAGCCGTAAGGGAAAAGGGCAGAAGGCTCATTCTCCCTATCGGGAACGGCGAAATAGAAGTAGTGCTGGCAAAGGCGGCAGATGTTATCACTTATGTTGAAAACGGCGTGTGCGATCTGGGCGTTGTAGGCAAGGATACTATAATGGAAAACGGCAGGAGCTTTTACGAGATACTTGACCTTGGCTTCGGCAAGTGCAGATTTGCGCTGGCAGGCAAGGAGGGAACCGATTTCTATTCCGGATACAACGAAAAGACCATTGCTACCAAATACCCGAATGTTACCCGTTTCTTCTTTGAGGGAAAGGGTATGGATATAAGGATCATAAAGATAGAGGGTTCGGTAGAGCTTGCGCCGCTGCTCGGTCTTTCGGACGCCATTGTTGATATTGTAGAAACAGGCTCGACACTGAAGGAGAACGGTCTTGTAATAATCGAGGACAATGTAGCGCCGATCTCCGCAAGGCTGATAGCCAACACAGCAAGCCTGAAGCTCCGCAAAAACGAGATAGAAGAGCTTGCAAATAAAATGGAGGCCGAAAAAAACAAGGCGATAGTTAAAAGCTGAAATTTGAAAGAAGAAAGGAAGAAGTCTGATGATAAGTATTATTAAGGCGGACGGAAGGACTGAGGTGGAGTTCCTTAATAAAGTAGAGGAAAGGAACCGCAGCAGCAACGATAATGTATCCGCAATAGTTAAGGATATAATCGAAAACGTAAGACAGAACGGCGATAAGGCAGTAAAGGAATATACTATCAAGTTTGACGGAAAAGCGCCTGAGTCAGTGGAGGTCTCCAGAGAGGAAATAGAAGCAGCCGCGTCTAAATGTGATCCCGCTTTTATTCAGACGCTTGAAAGGGCAGCCGCTAATATCAGAGATTTTCACCAGCGTCAGAAGCAGCAGAGCTGGCTGACCACAAAGGAAAACGGCGTTATTATGGGGCAGCGCATAAGAGGGCTTGCAAGGGTAGGACTTTATGTTCCGGGCGGTACTGCTGCTTATCCTTCATCTGTGCTGATGAATGCGATACCTGCAAAGATCGCCGGAGTAAAGGAGCTTATCATGGTCACTCCGCCGCTCAAGGACGGCAGACCTAATCCGGATATCATGGCAGCCGCTGCAATTGCGGGAGTTGACCGTGTGTTTCTTATGGGCGGCGCTCAGGCAGTGGCGGCTCTTGCTTACGGTACGGAGCTTGTTCCGAAGGTCGATAAAATAGTAGGTCCCGGAAATATCTTTGTGGCGACGGCAAAGAAGCTCCTTTACGGAGTTGTTGATATAGACATGATCGCAGGTCCCAGCGAGATACTGGTGCTTGCCGATGAAAGCGCAAACCCGAAATTCCTTGCAGCCGATCTCATGTCACAGGCGGAGCATGACAGACTGGCTTCGGCTATTCTTGTAACTACCTCTCAGGATATTGCTGACAAGACCGTTGCCGAGCTTGAAAGACAGATGCAGACTCTTTCGCGCCGTGATATAATTGAAGAATCGCTTACAAATTACGGCGTTATCATAGTTTGCGGCACAATGGACAAGGCTGTTGAAATGGCAAACGATCTTGCGCCTGAGCACCTTGAAGTTTGCTGCAATAATCCGCTTGAATATGTGGGCAGGCTCGATAATGCAGGCTCCGTATTCCTTGGCAATTATTCTCCCGAACCGCTCGGAGATTACTTTGCAGGACCCAACCACGTTCTTCCCACAAGCGGAACTGCACGTTTCTTCTCGCCGCTTTCGGTTGACAGCTTTGTCAAGAAGAGCAGCTTTATTTATTACACTGACGGCGCTCTCAGAGAGGATAAGGATGACATTATCCGCTTTGCTAACACCGAGGGTCTTACGGCTCACGCCAATTCAATTATCGTCCGTTATGAGGAGTGAAATAAATGTCATATCAGTTATGTGAAAAGGTGCGCAGGCTTGAACCTTATGAGCCTATAAAGGGCAATTACCGCATCAGGCTTGACGCCAATGAATCCTTTTACTCAATGCCTGAGGAGCTGCTTGCAGAGATACACGATATAGTAAACAAGACGGATTTTAACCGCTATCCCGACCCGATGGCGACAGAGCTTATAAAGTCATTCTCAGACTTTTACGGCATTGACCCCGATACCGTTACGGCTACCAACGGTTCGGACGAAATGCTCTATCTTCTCGCTTCGGCTATGCTTAAAAGAAACAGTACGGTAGTTGTGGCTGATCCCGATTTCAGTATGTATAACTTTTATTCTTTTCTTTCAGAGAACAAGGTCATCAGCTACGGCAAGACCGAGCTTATGAATATCAGGATCGACGACCTTATAAAGACCGTGAAGGATAACAATGCCGATATGGTGATATTCTCCAATCCCTGCAATCCTACCGGTCAGGGCATAAGCGCAGAGGACGCAAGGAAGCTTGTAAACAGCGTTGACTGTCTTGTTGTTCTGGACGAGGCTTATATGGATTTCTGGGATCAGCCGCTGCTTTCCGAGGCTGCGGATCATGATAATCTTATCGTTCTGAAAACAGCGTCAAAGGCAGTAGGCTGCGCTGCGATACGTCTTGGATTTGCGGTAGCCAACAAGACCATTACCAATGCTCTCAGGGCGGTAAAGTCGCCCTATAATGTAAACACTCTTTCGCAGAAAATAGGCGCCTGTGTCTACCGTCATAAGGAGCTTCTTGCTGAAAGGCGCAGCACTATCATTAAAAACACCGCTGACCTTTACAAGGCTTTTGTGGAGCTTAAAGAAAAGTATGACCTCAGGTTTGATATTGCCGAGCCGTGTACAAATTTCGTTTTTGTCAGAACAGAGCTTGCCGGAGATATTTTCAATTATCTTTTGGATAACGGTATTGCGGTAAGGTTTTTCGGCTCTGCCGGTGCGCTGAGGGTCACGGCAGGAAGCAAAGAGGAAAATGCCGAGGTAATGAGGTACATAGAAAAGTACATAATAGAAAAATATCTTTCCGAAAACCGTTGATTTTTAGAGCTAATATCAAAAAATAGCGTTCAAAAACAATTCTTGTTCAAAATTTGTTTACAAATTAAAAAAAAAGAGTTATACTAAAGGCAATACTGCAGAGGTTGTTTTGCGGTATTGCCTGTTTTTTATATAAACTGTAAATGCGCAGATTCTGATTTGCCTGCTCATTTACAGATCGCAAGTAATTTAATGAGGTGAAACAAATGCGAAGCGCTGTTATCGAAAGAACCACTAAGGAAACGCAGATCAGCATTACTCTTTCACTGGATGAACAGTTTGCAGACATCGACACCGGCATAGGATTCTTTGACCATATGCTTACGGCTTTCGCGGTACACGGAGGTTTCGGACTGTCGGTAAAGGCAAAGGGAGATCTTTATGTAGACTGTCACCATACCATTGAGGATACCGGCATAGTTTTGGGAAAGGCTCTTGACAAGGCTCTGGGGGACAAGGGCGGTATCGCAAGGTTCGGCTCCTTCTATGTTCCGATGGACGAGGCTCTGGGCTTCTGTGCACTGGACATAAGCGGCAGACCGTTTCTTGTGTTTGACGCTGCTTTTCCGGAGGAGCGCATAGGCAGTTACGACAGCTGCATGACAAAGGAATTCATGCGGGCGTTTGCCTTCAACGCAGGCATTACTCTTCATCTCAAAGCGCTGTACGGAGAAAATTCCCACCATATTGCCGAAGCGCTTTACAAAGCACTGGGTCATGCGCTCAGTCAGGCGGTAAAGCCTCTGGATGACAGCAAGGTACTGTCTACAAAGGGTGTTCTCTGAACGGGGCAAAATTGAAAATAAACCAACATAATTACCTTTAATCGGAAGGATGAATATATTATGCTTATTATACCTGCTATTGATATCAAGGACGGCAACTGCGTAAGACTGTACAAGGGCGACTACTCTACCGCTCACAAGGTCGCAGAAAGCGCTGTTGATACGGCTAAAAAGTTTCAGGAGGACGGCGCCGAGTGGCTCCACATGGTTGACCTTGACGGCGCAAAGGACGGCAAGAGGGTCAATTCAGACCTTATTATAGAGGTCAGAAAGAGCTGCGGTCTGAAGATCGAGGTCGGCGGCGGTATCCGTGATATGGAAGCAGTTGACTTCTACATAGAAAACGGCATTGACAGAGTTATCCTCGGCTCTGCGGCTATAAAGGATCCGGACTTTGTAAAGGCTGCCGTAAAGAAATATCCTGACCGCATCGCCGTGAGCATTGACGCTCTTGACGGCATGGTGTCCGCTGAGGGC
>CADBPE010000140.1 GCA_902796475.1 uncultured Ruminococcus sp. | reverse complement strand
TTTCGCTGCCTGCGGGCAGCGAGTCAGTGGGACTTTTAGAAAAAAGTCCCCCCGTTCTCGCCTGTCGTCTCGGTCGGCGCTTCTCAGCCTGCGGCTGAGAGGTCTCCACAGGAGACCCGCGCCCCCCGAAAACCGTGTTTATTCCTTTGTTAGTTTCACGGATTCAGGTTAAAACCGAAACAAAGGGACGCCCTCTTTCGCAGGGCGTCCCCTTTTCAAATTCAGATTTGAGCCTTGCTCTGTTTTTGCGGCAGGATCATTCAAACAGCGATATGAGCCTTGTTATAAAATCGTTGTCGGGGTCGCTCAGACTGCTGTATATGATGTACCCTAACGCTGCCGATATAAAAACCAATGAAAGTATCATATATCCACGCGCATAGGCACGGATGCTCTTGTCTGTACGGGAACCGAACGACAGCGCCATCGCCGAAAAAACGTTAACTATCGGTATAAGGAATAGTATCTGCAGCGCAAGCGCCTTTAGTGTGGAAAATCTGCGTACAGACGTTTTCTGTTCATGCGCTGTCTCCGACTGCTCTGCCCTGCTCCCCGCCTTACGCTTCACGGAATAAAGCTTTCTCGTGCGCTCCTCTGCCTGAGCGTTGAGCTTATCCATTGTTTCGGCATCTAACACCTTGCGGAACGGCGGCTGTTCAAGCGCTTCTATCTCTGCGCTGGTGCGCTCACGGCGATATATCTCCTCGGCAACATCATAAACTATCCCGCACGACTGAAAGCAGCGCCGGTAATCTGAATAAGAATAAATGTCATTATCAGTATCGTATTCCTCCAGCGCTCCGGTATTGCTCTGCGCAGGCTCCGTTTCGGGAACGAACGGCTCGTTGTTCTCCGGAACAGACTCTTCCTCCGCGTAGTCGCTTATGCGCCCGTCTTTTCCTTTTTCCGCAGATTCAAACAGCAGAGTAAGGCTGCCCTTATCCTCTGCTGTTTTTTCGGTCATGCTGCCGCCGTTCGGATATGTATGACCGTTTTTATTCTTCTTTTGATTTTTATTTTCCGAAGACGGGTACTCGACATATTCAACAGCGGGCAGACCCGTTTCGTCGATCTCCACCGAAAATTCAGCGCTGCCTGAAAGCGCGTCAATAGTTTTGCAAGGCATAATGACCCTCCGAAAAAATTATTCGGCGGATAAACGCATAGATCAGAAACGGTTCATTACAAGACCTGTGATGAGCTTCGGATAGAAATATGTGGACTTCTGGGGCATCTTCTCGCCTGCCGCTGCCACATCTCTTATCTCGGTGACCTTTGTTGGATTGAGAATGAATGCGCACTGAGCCTCGCCGTCCCTGACACTGCTTATGGCGTCATCAAACTGCTTCACATAAGTAAGGTTGATCTGCTTTGCCATGTTCTCTGCGTCGATACCGAGTATCTTTTCAAGCACCAGTGTGTGCAGAACGGTAACGTCAAGTCCCTGAGATGCTGCGCTCTTTTCGGGAAGGAGCTTTGCAAGCGCATCAACATTTCTGAGCACCAGAAGAGTATAGCCCTCTCCGCCATCGTAGTAAGCGAAGGCCTTTTTGCCCTCATCGTAAAGTACCTTGAGATCCGCTTCCGCAGTGGAAACATCGCTCTTTTCGGTAACATCAAAAAATTCCCTGCAGCCTTCAATGAGCTTTTCGCTGTCAAAGTCCGCAAGTCCTCTTACAAGCCTGTGCGTAGGAAGAACCACCAGTCCCGGATGCTCCATGTCAACAAGCATCATCATCACATAATCCTCTGCACCTGTACCCTTGTTGTTCTCACGGCAATAATTGCGGTAGTTAAGAGCCGTTTCGTAGCGGTGATGACCGTCTGCAATATAAAGCTTCTTGTCTGCAAAGGCAGCGCTTATAGCTTCGGTCTCCGCCTTGTCGGTCACTATCCAGAGTCTGTGAGTAACGCCGTCATTGTCGCTGATCTCATATACAGGCTCGCCTTCGGAAAGCTCGTCAAGCTTCTTCGTGATAAAGTGCTGCGGATCCATATACAGTGAATAGATCTGGCTGAAATTACAATCGGTAGCCTTCATCAGGTTGAACCTGTCCTCCTTGGCCTTTGAAAGAGTTTCTTCGTGAGGAAGCACGATACCCTTTGAGAACTCCTCAAGCTTCACCCTGACGATACAGCCCTTGAAGCTTGTGTGAAGTCCGTTTACCGTGAATTCCTCCTCGTAGATGTAAATGCCCTCTTCCTTATCCTGTGCCAGGATGCCCTGTTCAAGCCAGCTGTTAAGGGTAGCGGAAGCCTCGTTGTACGGGTCATCGCCCTTTGGAAGCTCCAGACGGATAATGTTGTTCGGGTTCCTGCTGAGATAACCCAATCTCTGTTCTTCGCTGATGATGTCATACGGAGGACACACAAGCTCTCCGATCTCTCCTGCTTTTTCGGTGTTGAACCTGAGTGCCCTGAAAGGTCTGATCTCTGCCATTGTCAATTCTCCCTTTTTTCTTTTTTGGTATAGCTGATTATTATTTTACAATCTGCAAAGGGTCATGTCAATAGCTTTGTTTAAGCGTTTCTCTGCCGTGAATATATAATATCACACGCTTTTTGAAAAACTGCTTGAAAAATGTTGACCCCGATGAAATAATTGTATTATTTTTCTTCCTGCATAGCAATTTCAAGAGCAGCGGCAAGCTGATCCGGACATGATGTACCTCTGAAGCCGCACTGTATGTTCTTGCATCTTTTTATGACCTCTTCTGCCTTCATGCCCTCGGCAAGAGCTGCAACGCCCTGAGTGTTGCCCATACAGCCGCCCTTAAAGCGGATATTTCTTACTATGCCGTCTTCAAGCTCGAACTCGATAGCCTGTGAACAGGTATTTTTTGTTTTATAGGTATGCTTCATCTTCTCACCTCATGTTTTAAAGAAAAGTAAAAGAAAACCGATGCCCGTAAAAGACATCGGTGTGAAAAGCGATCAATCGCTTGTATAAGGCATAAGAGCAAGGTATCTTGCGCGCTTGATAGCAACAGTAAGCTCTCTCTGATGACGAGCGCAGGTGCCTGTTACTCTGCGGGGCAGGATCTTGGCTCTCTCCGAAACGAAACGACGGAGCCTTGAAATGTCCTTATAATCAATAACATCAACCTTGTCTACGCAGAATGCGCAAACCTTCTTGCGACCCTTGCGGCCGCCTCTGCGGTTGTCTCTTTCAGGTCTTTCAGCCATTTGTAGTTCCTCCTTTTTAGTGTGTTAGAAAGGCAGATCCTCATCGCCCGGCATCTCCATAAAGTCGCCTTCATCACCGCTGGTATATGACGGTGTGGGCTTAGGTGCATCCTGACGATAATTGTTCTGCTGGTAGCTGCGCTGTGAACCGCCGCCATAACCCGAACCGCCGCCATTGCCGGATTCGCTTTTTGAATCACAGAATTCGACATTGTTTGCGAACACTTCAAAGGTATAGCGCTTATTGCCGTCCTTATCAACATAGGAACCTGTCCTGATCTCACCGATAATGGCAATGCGTCTGCCCTTGGTGAAATATTTGCAGATGAACTCGGCTGTCTGTCTCCATGCTACAATGGTGATAAAATCAGCCTGACGCTCCTCACCCTGTTTTACAAAGGTCCTGTCTACTGCAATATTGAATCTGGTTGTGGCAATGCCCGACTGAGTATGCTTCAGTTCAGGGTCTGCGGTAAGCCTGCCGATCAAAGATACATTATTCATATATATCCCTCCGATCAGGCATCCTTCTTGATGATCATTGAACGGATAACTCCGTCAGTGATCTTGGTGATTCTGTCAAGCTCTGCAGGGAACTCTGCACCTGACTTGAATGTGAAGAGCACATAGTAAGCGTCTGTTTCCTTGTTGATGGGATATGCAAGTCTTCTCTTGCCCCATTCGTCAACGCTCTCAAGTGTTGCGTGCTTTTCGATCAGGTCATTGAACTTCTTAACAGTATCAGCAACAGCCTCTTCTCCACGCTTAAGTGAAACTACGATAACTGCCTCATAAGAATTGATAACTGCCATTTGATTAACCTCCTTCCGGACTAATGACTCCCTGTCTGGCAGGGAGTAAGGATAAGTTACGCTTTTGCATAACAAATAGATTATACACTACCGCAAGAATTATGTCAAGCATTTTCTGAAGAAAATCAGAAAACCGTATGATACGGAATATATATTTTTAGATGATTTATCTGACAATCTCATATTACGCCTTGATGTGCTGCCTTACGCCTTGATGTGCTGCCTTACGCCTTGATGTGCTGCCTTACGGCAGATGCTTGTTATTTCTGACTTGTCAGCAGGGGACGCCCTCTTGCGCAGGGCGTCCCCTCTCAAAAAACAGTCCACCGGACTGTTTTTTGATTCA
>CADBPE010000139.1 GCA_902796475.1 uncultured Ruminococcus sp. | reverse complement strand
TCCATTGCTTTTATCATGATTTCGTAAGAAATCATGATAAAAATACAAACCTGTTAACAGTTTATTTACTCATTCAAAAACCCTGGCAAGCGTTGCCTATATAATTGACAACATTTCCGATTTGACTTATAATATAAGGACAAAGTGAGAAAAGGAAAAATGATCATGGGATATATTTTTGATACACACGCCCATTATGATGATGAGGCGTTTGACAGTGACAGATACGAACTGCTGGAAAGGCTTTTCGCCGGAGAGGTGTGCGGTATCGTCAATCAGGGCACAACAGTGGAAACTTCAAGATTCAGCGTGGAGCTTGCGCATAAATACGATAATATGTATGCGGCTGTCGGTATCCATCCGGAATGTGCGGACGAAAAAAGCATGGAGGAGCTTTCGGTCATAAGAGAGCTTTGCCGTGATGAAAAGGTCGCTGCGGTAGGGGAGATAGGTCTTGATTACTATTACGATGTGCCAAGGGAATTGCAGAGGCAGGTGTTTGAGGCTCAGATGAAACTTGCCGGAGAGCTTGATCTTCCTGTTGTGATACATGACAGGGAGGCTCACGGAGATGTTCTGGACTTTATACGCAAATACCGTCCCAAAGGCATAGTACACTGCTTTTCGGGCAGCCGTGAAATGGCTGAGGAAATAGTGCGTCTTGGAATGTATATAGGTATGGGCGGCGTGATAACCTTCAAAAATGCCAGAAAATCCGTTGAGGTGGTACAGGCGGTACCGGTGGAGTCTTTGGTGCTTGAAACCGATTGTCCTTATCTTGCGCCTGTGCCGTTCAGAGGAAAGAGGAACGATTCTTCGCTTATACGCTTCTGCGCTGAAAAAATTGCAGAAATAAAAGGCATGGATACAGATGAGCTTTTGAAGATCACTGCAGGAAACGCCGGAAGGGTGTATAATTTAAAACAGAAAAAAGCCTGAACAGGGGGATAAGATAATGCTTGCACTTGTCACGGGCGCAAGCTCCGGTATCGGCAGAGATATCGCCAGAGAGCTTGTTGCCGGAGGCTGGGATGTTATTCTTGTGGCTCGCCGCGCCGACAGACTCAGAGAACTGAAAAACGAGCTTGGCAAGCATGCGCAGTGCATCCGCTGCGATGTGTCACACATAGAGGAATGTAAAAAGCTCCATGAGGTAATGCAGCCCCGCAATATTGATATGCTGGTGAACTGCGCCGGTTTTGGCGGCTGCGGATTTTTTGACGAAACTGATCTTGACAGCGAACTGAGGATGATCGACACCAATCTTGTTGCGGTGCATGTTCTCACGAAGCTGTTTCTTGCGGATCTTGTGAAGAAAAACAGCGGGTATATCCTGAATGTGGCTTCGGCAGCAGGATTTTTTGCCGGACCTTATATGGCTGCATACTACGCTACCAAAAATTATGTCGTAAGCCTTACCGGAGCAATACATGAGGAGCTGCGTCAGAAAAACAGCAGGGTAAAGATCAGCGCGCTTTGTCCCGGACCTGTGGATACCGAATTCAACGATGTGGCAGGCGTGGGATTTTCGTCAAAGCCTATAACCAGCCGCAAGGCTGCGCGTCAGGGCGTTAAAGGCGTGATGAAGGGCAAACTCTATATTATGCCAACCGCAAAAATAAAAATGCTGAAATTCGTGAA
This sequence comes from uncultured Ruminococcus sp., assembly GCA_902796475.1. GTDB lineage: Bacteria > Bacillota > Clostridia > Oscillospirales > Acutalibacteraceae > UBA1213. Next base: position 2,588 of record CADBPE010000139.1, on the reverse strand, counting down.
GCGACTTTTGCCTGACAGATTTATCTCACGGATGTGCTTCGGATTTCAGAAGAAGAAAAAGTAAGGATGTGAACTTATGCTGTCGGTAAAAAATTCGGAGGTCATGAACTTCCATAATGCTGTCAGAGGCGCCCGCAATCCTATGAACAGCTGGGCGAGGTCGGACAGTTATTATGACGATAACGGTAATTTTGTTCTTGGTGAGAACGATCTTTCACTTGCGGTGCGTCTTAGAAACGCAGGCACCGATCACCGGAAATTTCTCCGCCAGATATTTGTGACGGTGGATATAACCGCGCCGATGTACTGGTGGAAGGAGTTCGATACCTACAAGGTGGGCACCGTGGCAAACTCAACAAGCACCATGCACAAGATAACGTCTGCGCCCTTTGAGCTTTCCCAGTTCAGCTGTGACAAGATGGACGAGGAAACTCTGAAGGTGATGGAATATATCATAAAGCAGCTTGAAAGCCTGCGTCTGCGCTTCCTTGAAACAAAGGACAAACGCTTTTGGTATGATATTATCCAGCTGCTTCCGTCAAGCTATGATCAGATGCGCACCTGCACCATGAACTATGAGAATCTTATAAATATCTATCATGCCCGCAGGAACCACAAGCTTGATGAATGGCATGTTTTCTGTGATTTTATCAGCAGCCTGCCCTATGCGGAGGAACTGATAACCGGAGAAAAAAAGAACGCTGAATAACAGTCATGGATCGTCGGCAGCTTCGGCGCAGACGTTTCTATATATTAAGACAATGAAAGGAAAAACGAAAATGGATATCAGACAGGAATCGCTTAAAAAGCACTACGAATGGCAGGGCAAGATCGAGGTAATTTCGAGAGCGCCCATTACAAACTCCGAGGAGCTTTCTCTGGCATATACTCCCGGCGTTGCCGAGCCATGCATGGAGATCAACAGGGATTATGATAAGTCCTTCAAGCTTACAAGAAGAAGCAATTTAGTGGCTGTTGTTACCGATGGCACCGCTGTTCTTGGTCTTGGCGACATAGGACCTGAGGCGGGAATGCCCGTAATGGAGGGTAAGTGCGCCCTCTTCAAGGAGTTCGGTGACGTTGATGCTTTTCCCATCTGCATCCGCTCAAAGGACGTTGACGAGATAGTAAGGACAGTTTATCTTATTTCGGGCAGCTTCGGCGGCATTAATCTGGAGGATATTGCAGCGCCCCGCTGTTTTGAGATTGAGCGCAGACTTAAAGAGATCTGCGATATACCGGTTTTCCATGACGATCAGCACGGTACTGCGGTGGTCGTTGCTGCTGCGCTTATCAATGCTCTGCGCATCGTGAAGAAGGATATCAAGGACATCAAGGTAGTGATAAACGGTGCCGGTTCTGCCGGTATTGCTATTGCAAAGCACATTATGAACCTTGGCGTGCAGAATCTTATTCTTTGTGACAGCGTCGGCATCATCTGCGAGGGCGACGAAAGACTCAACAGCGAGAAGGCTGCTATGGCAAAGATCACAAACAGGGAGCATCTTACAGGCAAGCTTGCAGACGCCATGAAGGGTACTGACGTATTCATAGGCGTATCGGCGCCCGGCATCGTAAGCGAGGAAATGGTGGCGTCCATGAATAAGGACTCCATTGTGCTTGCAATGAGCAATCCTACGCCTGAGATCATGCCTGACCTTGCAAAGAAGGCAGGCGCAAGGATCATCGGAACAGGACGTTCCGACTTCCCGAACCAGATCAACAATGTACTTTGCTTCCCCGGCATTTTTAGAGGCGCTCTGGACTGCCGCGCCAAGGAGATAAACGAGGAAATGAAGATAGCCGCTTCTTATGCTATCGCATCACTGGTAAGCGATGAGGAACTTAACGAGGATTACATTATTCCTTATGCCTTTGACAAGAGGATAGGCAAGACTGTATCCGATGCGGTAATAGAGGCTGCAAGAAAGAGCGGTTCTGCAAGAATATAAATATCATATCCTTCTTTTGCTGAACCTTCCGGCTGCCATGCGTATAAGCGCAAAGACCAGACCGAAGAAAACAGCCGCCTCCACACCTGCGGAGCAGGCGCTCAGGCCTCCGCTGAAGGCGCCTATCCAGCCGCTTTCGTTCACCGACTGCTCAACGCCCTTGGCAAGAGCATATCCGAATCCGGTAAGAGGTACGGCGGCGCCTGAGCCTGCGAAGTCTACAAGCGGTTCGTATATCCCTATGGCAGTGAGTAGTACGCCTGCGCATACATAGGCGGTGAGTATCCTTGCCGGCGTCAGCTTTGTTTTGTCGATCAGTATCTGCGCTATGACGCAAAGCAGACCTCCGACCAAAAATGAATATAGATATTGCAATTGTATTCAACTCCTTTTGATTAGCATTTGCAGCAGGAACCGAAAAAATACCTGTCATAATATATATCGGCTCGCAGAAGATGAAACTGGTTTTCGATGGCACCGCATAGACTTTTTATTAACAGCGCCTGGCAAAGACTGCCTGACGGCTCAGCAGCGCCATTCCGGCGCGGTCTTTGCGCGGTACTGCAAGAGATAAGCTATGAAAAAACCGCCCGGTCTTTGTGAGAACCGAGCGGTTTTCTTATTTGTTCCCTGAAC
>CADBPE010000138.1 GCA_902796475.1 uncultured Ruminococcus sp. | reverse complement strand
TCCATTGCTTTTATCATGATTTCGTAAGAAATCATGATAAAAATACAAACCTGTTAACAGTTTATTTACTCATTCAAAAACCCTGTCCATAATACGTAATTCGTAATGCGTAATTCGGAATTCGTGATGCAGGATCCGTGATGCATTTCACCGGCGTAAAAATGCACTTTGCCGTTTTGAGGTTTATTTTTGCGAAGCTATATGATACAATCATTTCACAGAGAAAATACAAGGATGTGAAAAGCGTGAAGCTGACAATAAACAAGTCGCCGGAGTACCGTGAAGCAGAGATCAGCATAAAATGCTGCGAGATAGACAAAACGCTCCAGTCTGTGATAGACCTTGTGCAGAACAAAAGCGGGAGCTTGTCCGTACAGCAGGACGGCTCCGTAAAGACTATACCTCTCAGCTCGGTGTATTACCTTGAAAGCGTAGACGAAAAAACCTTCGTATACAGCAAGGGAGAGGTATTCTCGAACGGCATGAAGCTGTATGAAGCCGAAGAAATGCTGAGCGAAACAAGTTTTGTAAGGATAAGCAGATCCTGCATACTGAACACGGACATACTCGACAGCGTAAAGGTAATGCTTAACGGCAAAATGGAAGCCACTCTGGACAACGGCGAAAAGCTGATAATCAACCGCCACTATGTTCCGGGCTTCAAAAAGAAATTCGGTCTGTAAAGGAGAGAATAAAATGGATAAAAAGGTTTTTCTTAAACGGTTGAAGCTGTACGGCATATCATTCTGCATCTCTTACACTATGGTGAGCATGATACTTTCGGTACTGAATATCGGCTCCGTACTGATAGAGGGAAATATATGGATAACAAATCTTGAGCTTATGCTGGTATGTCTGGTCATCGCGATACTCATGCTCATTACCGATCTCATACGCACTCCCGACACTATCGAAAATCCGGCGACTCCCGGATATATCGCCGTTATGCTTGCAGACGTAGCCGTTCCGGTGCTCGGTCTGGGCGGATTCGTTTTCAATTGGTTCAACGTGTTCAGCACGCAGGTGCTTTATCCGATATGTATTTTAGTGGCGGTCTACTTTGCGGTATTCGCCATGTTCTACATAAACAACAAGCATACAGAAAAAGAGCTTAACCACAGAATAAGCGAAAGAAAGGAAGTTTTAAAAAATGACAAACAGGATAATTGAAGTCAAGGATCTGAAAAAGTCCTACGGCAAGGTCGAGGCAGTAAAGGGACTGAGCTTCTATGTTGAACAGGGCAGGCTCTTCGCTTTTCTTGGTCCCAACGGAGCGGGCAAATCCACAACTATCGACATCATCACCACCTTTCTTCAGAAGGACAGCGGAGATGTGACTATTGACGGTCTTACTCTCGGCAGGGACGACGACAGCATAAGAAGGATAATCGGCGCGGTTTTTCAGGACAATATGCTTGACGAGCTTCTCACGGTAAGGGAAAACATCCTCATGCGTGGCTCTCTTTACGGTCTGCGGGGCGAGACGCTCAAAAAGGCCGCCGACAAAGCCATAGCCGCTGCTGAGGTCGGTGATTTTCAGAACAGGAAATACGGCAAGCTTTCCGGAGGTCAGCGCAGACGCGCCGACATAGCAAGAGCGCTTGTGAACACCCCGAAAATACTTTTCCTTGACGAGCCTACGACAGGACTTGATCCTCAGACAAGAAAAAACGTCTGGGAGACAATACAGCGTCTTCAGAAAGAGACCGGCATGACTGTTTTCCTGACCACGCATTACATGGAGGAGGCAGCCGAAGCCGACTATGTTGTTGTTATTGACAACGGGCAAATATCCGCAAGAGGTACGCCCTCTCAGCTCAAAGAAAAATATGCGGGCGACTTCCTCAAGCTTGTGCCGAAAAAGGACAGCTACGAAAAGGTTCTCGCTTCACTTAAAGAGGACAGTCTTACCATAACCGAAAGCGCCGGCGCCATAAGGATAAGCATTGCACGAACCATGGACGCCCTGCCGCTGATAGAGCGGTACAAGAACGACATTGATGCTCTTGAGGTACTCAACGGCACAATGGACGATGCTTTCATTGCCATAACCGGAAAGGAGATAAGAGAATGATAAGTTTTGCAAAAAGAAATCTCAAGGTATATTTTCGTGACAAATCATCAGTGTTTTTCTCACTGCTTGCAGTGCTTATAGTATTAGGTCTTTACATACTGTTCCTTGGCGACCAGCTCGTTCGTTCCGTTTCCGACACGGTAACGGGCGCAAACAGGCTCATGGACAGCTGGATAATGGCAGGCATACTGGCAGTAACGCCCGTATCCACCACATTAGGCTCCTTCGGCGCCATCGTCAGCGACAAGTCAAGAAAGATAATCAAGGATTTCCGCTGCTCACCCATCAGATCAGGCTCTCTTGCCGGCGGTTACATTATAAGTTCCTTCATCATCGGGACCATCATGTCACTGTTTGCCCTTGCTGTTATTGAAATATGGTTTGCCTGCAAGGGATACGCGCTTCTTTCAGCTTTGCAGCTTATACAGATAGTTGGAGCTATACTTATTTCGGTACTCACAAGCTCGGCTATGATGTATCTTGTAGTATCGCTCTTTTCAAGCCAGAACGCCTTTGCCACAGCAAGCACGATAATAGGCACACTCATCGGCTTCATCACGGGCATATATCTCCCCATCGGCAGCACCGACCAGAGTATCCAGTATGTTATCGAGTTCTTCCCGATCTCACACGCCGCCTCAATTTTCAGAAAAATACTCATGGCAGACCCGCTCGCCGAAAGCTTTGAAAATGTCCCTGAGAAATATCTGACCGAGTTCAAAATAAACATGGGCGTAGAGTTCAGCGCATTCGGCCACACATTCACAACGGCGGAGAGCATAATGTATCTGCTGGCAGCGGCGGTAATATTCTATGTTATCGGCATACTCATTACAAGAAAAAAGAGCAAATAAAAAAGACCTTTGCACAGCGCTTCACTCGCTGAAGCGCACAATACAAAAAGCACAGACCTCAAACGGGGTCTGTGCTTTTGTCGTGCAGAAAAAGTGTCAGACATCTCCGGCGGCGCAGAGCCTGCGCTCCCGGCAGATTGCCGTCCGGTTATAAAACGTCTGCAATAACGGCTTTGAGAGTGTCGGCGCTCTGCTTCAGGGCGGCTTTTTCTTCATCGCTCAGCTCTATCGGTACAGTGCACTCTACACCGTGTCTGCCTACGATCGCCGGCATACTCAAAGCTACATCGCTTATATCCGGAGTGTTCTGTATGCTCGATACCGGAAGGATCGACTTCTCATCCCTGACAATGGCTTCGCATATGCGCCTTACCGACATCGCAATGCCGTAATAAGTCGCCTTCTTCTTCTCGATTATCCTATAAGCGCTGTTCTTGACATCCTCGGCTATCCTCTCGGTAGCGGCGTCATGCTCGAAATGACCTCTCATCTCGCAGAACTTATGCAGCGGTACACCGGAAACATTTGCGCTGCTCCATGCGGCGATCTCGCTGTCGCCATGCTCACCGATGATAAATGCGTGTATAGTTCTGCTGTCCACTCCCAGATGCTCGCCAAGAAGATACTTCAGTCTTGCAGTGTCAAGCACTGTGCCCGAACCAAATACGCGGTTTGACGGGAATCCGCTGAGCTGCTTTGCAGCGTATGTGAGAATATCCACAGGATTTGCAACGATCAGAAGTATGCCGTCACGGTTATACTTGGTTATCTCCGGTATTACTGACTTGAAAATGCCTACATTCTTCTTCACCAGATCGAGCCTTGTTTCGCCGGGCTTCTGTCCTGCGCCTGCGGCAACTATCACAACAGCCGCATCGCTGATATCCTGATATTCTCCGGCGTAGATCCTCATGGGCTTTGAAAAGGGCAATCCGTGGCTTATGTCGAGAGCCTCGCCCTCAGCCCTGTTCCTGTCCGCATCAATAAGAACAAGCTCCGTAAAAAGGTGACTTTCCATCAGCGCAAACGCCGACGCCGAGCCTACAAAACCGCAGCCTACAATAGCCGCTTTTCTGCTGTTTATCTCTACCATAACAAACATCTCCTTTTTTTCTTTGGTTAACGCGTTGTAAGTTTACTCATGCCGAAATAAATTTTCGCGATTATATTTTATTCCGGTCTTTGATGATATTATTATACACCATTATGCGCGTTTTGTCTATCAAAACCGTGATAATTATTGCGGCATGGCAGAAAGCACTGCCTGCGAATACATCACTACGCCCTCGGAGGCGTTCGGATGGATATGATCCAGAAGATAGCTGCGGTCAGGAGATGTCCTGAGAGCATTTTCTATATATGGATTGGCGTTGATATATGAAAGATCGTTTTCTGCGCAGTATTTTTCCAAAGCAGCAGAATACTCGTTGTTCAGAGAGGTCTTTTCGGCAAAGCTCATGCCGCAGTAAATGTCGCCGTCGGTAGAATACCAGGGCGCAATAAACACAAACCTTGCTTTCGGTGAGCGCTTCAGCAGATTATTTTTAAGAGCGTCTGTTTCTGCGGCAAAGCTTTCGGGCGTCATGGCGCAGATGCTCTCATCACGATACCTGACATCATTTGTGCCAAGAGCTATAACATACAGATCGGCAGCAGGTATATTTCCGGCGCGTTCGGTCATGTAAGAAACGGTGCAGCCGCCTTTTGAATAGTTGGTTATTTTCTTGTCCGCAAAATATTCCAGTATAGGTTCATACCAGGGACACCCGCCGTTCTTTGTACCCTCGGTCACGCTGTCGCCCACAAAGCATATGGACTGAGCAGCCTTCATCTCCTTGTAAAGGATACCGGCTTTCAGCTTGTCGGTCATCTCAAGACCGCTTTTAACTGTGCGCAGAAATCCGTTTTCGTTGAAATAGTATCTCTCAGTAACGGATGTGATATCCATTTTGCTGCCAAATACGACCTTGGTTATGATATCATTTGCATTTGCAGCCCTGTCAATATCATCTGTTGTAAGCTGTCCTCTGAGAGCCTCGTCCGTCATAATATCATAAATCGGCACCGCGCGGAAATTGTGATCGGCTCTTGCATGGGTATACAGCGGAACAATACTGCCGCCGATAACCTTTTTTGTGCTGCGGTCGATATAAACATCAACAAGCATGCTGGTATCTCCCTGATCGTCACGGTAGATATTCGCAAAGTTGCCCGGACAATAAGCGCTGAACACATTTTTACCGCTGCAGTTTTCTATGGTCACAGGCTCCACCACATGAGGGTGACAGCCAAGTATTATATCGGCGCCGTTTTCTTTGAATATATCGAACCAAAGCAGCTGGGCTTCATCAGGCTCGTTAAGGAACTGTGTTCCCAAATGAGGAAGCACCACTATAAGGTCGGGAGAATACGACTTTGCATCTTTGAAGTCCTGCTCTACGGCTGCCCTTTGAGATTCGAAAAGTCCGCCCTCAGTATCGGAGATGAGCGAAGTAAGATAAGAAAAACTGCCGTCAGACAATTCCTCGGCGGTATAATAATTGCAGCCATAGGTATACGAAAGAAAAGCAAGCCTTATGCCCTGAAGCTCAACTATCTTTATACGGTTATTTTTCTTTTCCTCAGCGCTCCTGTAAGAACCTGTGTGGTCAAGTCCGATACCGTCAAGTACATCAATAGTTCTGAGGGCGCCGTCAAGCCCCTTATCAAGAAGATGATTGTTTGCCGTTGTTACCAGATCAAAGCCGGCATCCTTTACAGCTAATGCAAATTCGTCAGGGAAGTTCAGATACAGTTCCTTGCCGTCACCGTAATTACTTGAAGAATATCCGGCAGCTTCTCCCGCCATAGGTCCCTCAAACACGCCTATCGCCAGATCAGCTGCTGAAATATACGGTTTTGCATATTCAAACACCTCTGAAAAGTCGTATTTGCCGCCGTTATATGCCCTTTTCACCTGATCCTCCAGAAGAATAAGATCTCCGGAGAAGGTTATGCGGAAGGAATTGTCAAATGCTTTTTTCTGCTCCGCAGTCATAACGGGATAGATCACATCAGTATGTTCAGGCTCCTCATTGATCTCATTCTGCGGCTCCTCCCGGACGTCCTCCGCAGCGCCGTTAAATCCGGACATCAGAAGATCCCTGAGTTCCTTGCCCGTGAAAGAATAAGATACAGCGTAAAGCGCAAAGCAGAAGCAAAGTATAAGCACAGCGCCCTTTGCAGCGTTCATTCCCTTATTTTTGCGGTCGCTTCTCAGCATATTCACACCGTCGTCAGCAAATATGTTCATCAGCCTTGCCGTCAGATCATTTCCCATAACAAAGCAGATCGCCGCTGTGCAGACAACAGCTATTATTACAATAGCATAAACCGGCATATCGACAATGAGATCGCTGATAAGCAGCGTAAACGGTCTGTGAAAAAGGAATATCCACAAGGAATTCCGTCCGAACATGGTAAGCAGCGGTATTTTTCTGTCCGGCGTAAGCATGAGCAGCGCAGCTATCGCAAAAAAAGCCGTAACATAAAGAACGCACCGTCCCAGAGCATCAAACGGTTTTTCATAGGGCATCATCAGCAGCGCCGCATCCGTATAACGAAAATAAAACCTTGCGGCAAAGCACAACGCCGCCGCTATAAATGCCGCAAACAAGCCGATTCCAAGCCTCTTTGAATACTGCCTGCGTATGATCTTATCCGCCTTTTCCGCGCTGAACAGATAACCCGCCATATACCAAGGATAAAAAGCGATTATTCTTGACACTGCAAAGGTATTGTCAAGCGACGGAAAGCAGCCTGCTGCAGCAGACAGAACAAGGAGAACCGGCACTGCCCACTTTATCCCCGCAATATAATGAGCCGTAAGCCGCCAGACAATAAGGGCGATAAGGAACCAAAAAGAATACAGCGGATCCAGCAGCGAGCCGAATCCGTAAATGAAGCCTATCGTACTGTTAAAGACAAAATACAGGAATATCATTCTGAAAATGCTTTCAAAGCTTCTTGAATGCTCGCTTTTGCCGAAAAATCCCGACACAAAAACAAAAGCCGGCATGTGGAACATATAAATATAATCCACTGTATGGTCAATACCCGGATAACTCGCCTGCAGCCCGTAAAGAATATGCGCAAACACCGTAAGCAGCATAAGTATCCCCTTGAGATTATCCCAGTAGCTGCTTCTCTTCTTTTTCATTTCCTCCAAGCTTTTCACATCCTTATATTTTTATGCGAATCATGTATATCCTGCTCTATACAATTATAAATTAAGACCGCACAAAAAACAAGAGCGATATCTATATGACGATTTATTGTTCATACTTTTATGTTATCCAGGCTGCGGGCGTGCTTCGCACGCCCACAGCCGTCCCCACAGTCTCCCAGGGGCATTAAAGAAAAGAACTCAGCTTTGCTTTTTTTCTTTATCTCCAAGACGCTTTTTTTCAGCGTGTTTGAGAACAAGATCGTGT
>CADBPE010000137.1 GCA_902796475.1 uncultured Ruminococcus sp. | reverse complement strand
TCCATTGCTTTTATCATGATTTCGTAAGAAATCATGATAAAAATACAAACCTGTTAACAGTTTATTTACTCATTCAAAAACCCTGTCGCGGAAATCAGATCAGGAAGCATTTAAGTCTTGGAGGAATCCGGTCTCGCCTGTCGGCTCGGTCGGTGCTTCTGCCTTCGGCAGAGGTCTCCACCGGAGACCCGCGCCCCTGGACCTGAAGCCTTTGAAAAGGCTTCAGCGAAACTTTTGTGTTGTCGTTTTGGGTTTGATATTTTGTGGCGCGGGCCGCTGCGTTTCCGCCTGTTTATCTGCGCCCGCCCGCCAAAACAATAACATGGCAGGAAGTTTCAGGCTTCCTGCCATGTTATTGTATATGAAAAGTTTTTCCGTAAAGGCTGTTTTATCTGCGCCTGACAGGACTTGAACCTGCACCCTTTCGGACTGGAACCTAAATCCAGCGTGTCTGCCAATTCCACCACAGGCGCATATATCAAAATGTAATAGCTTCAGACCCGATTTTTTCCCCGCACCGAGCCGCACCGAAAGCGATTATACCATAACAAAAAGCTAATTTCAAGACCTTGAAGGAAACATTTTACAAAATTCACAAATTTCACATTATCACAACTTTTGTGATAAAAAAGCCCCCGGCTGAATTGATATCTGTCGGAAGCTTTTTATATGTTATTCGGTTGCTGTATTGTTTGCAAGATCGTCCTGAGCAGCATCGCCGCTGTCGTTTTTGGCAAGAACAGCCTCCTGCGTGATGACTGCATCCTCTGTATCATCGTCACGCTGGTAGCCGCAGCCCTCTGCGGTGCATACAAGCTTAGGCGCTTTTCCCTTTTTCTTGAAAAGAACTGCGCCGCACTGCGGGCATTTCTGATCGGTGGGCTGGTTCCATGAAACAAAGGTACACTTCGGATAGTTGGAACAGCCGTAAAAATCTCTGCCCTTTTTGGTCTTGCGCACGATAACGTCGCCGCCGCATTTAGGACAAGCAACGCCTATCTTGCTTACCATCTTGACAATGTTCTTACACTCAGGATAACCGGAGCAGGCAATGAATCGTCCGAAACGGCCGAACTTTACGACCATCGGCTTGCCGCACTTTTCACAGATAAGATCTGTCTTGTCTTCCTCCAGCTCTATCTTTACGCCCTTCATTTCTTCCTTGGCTTCTTTCAGAGTCTTGTCAAAATCCCCGTAGAACTCAGTGAGAAGCTCTACCCAGCCTGTCTTGCCGTCCTCAACATCGTCAAGCTCCTGCTCCATCTGAGCGGTAAACTTTACGTTCACTATCTTCGGGAAGCGCTCCTCCATAAGCTTTGTGCTCACTTCGCCAAGCTCGGTAGGAACAAGCGTCTTGCTTTCACGCTTTACATAGCCTCTTGAGGTTATTGTAGATATCGTTGCCGCATAAGTTGAAGGTCTGCCGATGCCGTATTCTTCAAGAGCCTTGATAAGAGAAGCCTCGGTGTATCTCGGAGGCGGCTGCGTAAAATGCTGATTAGGAAGTATCTCCTTAATGCGCAGCGGCATATCCTTTTCAAGCGGCGGCAGTTCGGACTCCTTCTCTTCATCGGAGGAATCAGTGCTTTCCACATAAAGCACCGTGTAGCCGTCAAAGTCTACAACATAGCCTGACGCCTTAAAAATATAGCCGCTTACATTAATATCCGCCTGTGTCGTCTTCTGTATGCACTCAGCCATCTGACAGGCAATAAAACGCTCCCAGATAAGCTTGTAGAGCTTGTACTGGTCACTCGTCAGGCTTGCCTTTACCGATGCCGGATCAAGACCGACTGTGGTGGGTCTGATAGCCTCGTGTCCGTCCTGAGCGTTTGAACGGGATTTGAAATGCCTGTGACCCGTTGAAGGAAGGTATTTTTCGCCCCACTTGTTCTTGATGTACTCCTCAGCGGCATTGAGCGCGTCCTCCGAAAGTCTGAGAGAGTCTGTCCTCATGTAGGTGATAAGACCGACAGCGCCCATGCCCTGTATGTCGATACCTTCGTACAGCTCCTGAGCTACCTTCATTGTACGCTTAGACTGAAATCCCAGCTTGCGGGAAGCCTCCTGCTGAAGCGTGGACGTGATAAAGGGCGGCGCCGGCTGACGCTTCCTTGTGCCGTGACGCACCTTTTCAACAAAAGGCTGGGCATCCTTCATTGCATCAAGAAGCTTCTGAGCCTGTTCGCCGGTTTCTATCTTGATCTTTTCGTTTGCATCGCCGTAGAATGACGCGGGAAAGACCTTTCTGCTGCCCTTGGGAATGAACTTCGCGTCAATGCTCCAGTATTCCTCCGGCTTGAAGGCTCTTATCTTGTTTTCTCTGTCAACGACTATCTTCACAGCCACCGACTGCACACGGCCTGCCGAAAGACCCTTTCGTATCTTCTGCGAAAGGAACGGACTGAGCTTATAGCCCACAAGCCTGTCAAGTATTCTTCTTGCCTGCTGAGCATTAACCAGATCAATGTCTATCTGACGCGGCGCAGCCATACCGTTGGTCACGCCTGTTTTCGTTATCTCGTTGAAGGTCACACGGTTGGTATCGTTAAGATCCAGATCAAGAAGATATGCAAGGTGCCAAGAAATAGCCTCTCCCTCACGATCAGGGTCGGTCGCAAGATAAACATAATCGCTTTTTGACGCGATCTTTACAAGATCGTCGGCAAGCTTTTCCTTGCCGCTGATTATCTCATATTTCGGTGTGAATTTTTTCTTTATATCAACACTGAGCCTGTTAGGGTTCAGATCTCTTATATGTCCCATTGAAGCAACGACCTCATAGTCGGAGCCAAGATATTTTTTTATAGTCTTTGCCTTTGCAGGCGACTCAACTATTACAAGCTTTGACATATATTTCCTCCATAGATTTATGCTGTATTCTCCCGATCAACGCAGCGGGAAGGATGCATTATTTTCTGTGATAGAGTCCGTAGCCGTTCACCTCTGCCAGTCCGTACATTTCCAGTTCGGAAAGAGCAGTAAGGACCTCAGTGGCGCTCAGTTCAAGCTCCGCAGAGATCACCTCAGCCGCTTTGGGTATCTCCGAAATTGTATGATACACCGTAAGCGCCGGTTTTGTCAACATTGAAAGCGTTTCTGCGTCGGTTTTCTCCGTCTTTGACGAAGTATTATCCGTTTTTTCGTGTAAAATAGCAGTTTTCTCCTGCTTTTCAGGCTCGTAATACCCGACTTTCTCCGTACCGGTCAAACGTTTTCTGCCGCTTAAGATAGAATGTATGCCTTTTTTTCTGCCGGTGACCCTATAAGTCCATTCCGGTTCCTGATCCTCCTCACGGGGCGCCTGATCTTTTATATCCTGTTCAGGTTCCTGAGTGATCTGTATTTTCTTTCTTGCCGAAACAAGATTCTCCTGTATTTGTTCATAATCCTCGTTTTTATCGTCTTCCGCGCCCTGAAACATACTTATATATCTTTCAGCCTCGTTCAGACGCTGCTTGGTTATGCTCCTTGCGCTGTCAATGACCTTTGAGCTCAGTACCGGCGGAGAAATATCATCTGCGCTCCTGCGGGTATCGTACCATTCGATTATATCCTGACTGCGCACTGCGGCTCTTGCGCCCTTGGTAAGCAGATAATTCGTTCCAAGAGCCTTCTTGTTATCAAGACTGCCCGGCACAGCAAATACCATTTTATGCTGCTCGGCTGCTTTTGATGCGGAAACAAGCGAGCCGCTGTCCAATTCGCCCTCAACAACAAGAGTACAGTCTGCAATGCCTACAACTATCCTGTTGCGCTGCGGAAACAAAAACGCAGCCGCAGCCGTATCCACCGGATATTCCGAAACAACTGCGCCGTGCTGCGCTATTTCTTCCCTGACGTCGGCATATTTCCTAAGATAATTTGCTTCAAGGCCGTTTCCAAGAACGCATATAGTCTGACCGCCGGCTGTAAGAGCACCTTTGTGCGCCTGTATATCCACGCCCTCGGCTCCGCCGCTGATTATCAGCGCCTTGTTTCTGGTCAGTTCATACGAAAGATCATAAGCCGCCTGCTTACCCAGTCTGGTAGGCTCACGGGTACCCACTACTGCCACCTTCAGACCTCTGTGGACAGGCAGCCTGCCCTTGACAAAAAGCAGAAGCGGCGGATCCGGTATTCTTCTGAGTGACGACGGATATTCAGCCGAAGATATGGTTATTATTCTGGCGCCGACCTGCATAGCCCTGTCATAAATACGCTTTGCCGGATCGAGATCCTTATTGAGCAGCTTATTGAGCTGTCCCTTGGTAAACAGGCCCGACATTCTCAGTTCCTTTTCACCTGCCCGGTATATCTGCTCCGATGTTTCAAATGTATTTATGATCTGCATTACATAGGGGTTGGCATATCCTATACACGACTGCATCCAAAGAGTATACAGCAATCTCTTTTCCATATATATATCTCCTTCCGCCAAGTCACGGAAATCAACTCTTCTCTGCGGTCATTCAGCGGGAACCTTTTGAAACCGCCGGATCTCAATGTATTGTCAATCTGAAATTCTGAAACCCGATCTCCGTACCGCCAGGCTTGCGCAGTATTCTTAGTATCTTGTCTTCCTGCTTTATTTATTCAGCAGACTGTAAAGCAATATTGCGGCGGCAGCGGCAGCGTTAAGTGACTCTGCCCTGCCCTTCATATTTATCCTCACGCTTTCGGCGCAGGCAGCTATTGTTTCGGGGCGGAGTCCGCTGCCCTCATTGCCTATCAGCATAACTCCGCCGTTTTCAAAGGACATATCCTTAATATCCTGAGCATTTCTCGGAGTAGACGCATAGGTGCATACGCCGCTTTCGGTAAGCTTTTTAATGTAGGCGGTAAAATCGTCCGCTATTATAACAGGCACTCTGAAAACGGCTCCCATGCTGCCCCTGACCACCTTAGGAGAGTAAATATCGCAGCAGTCGTCCGAAAGTATAACGCCGTCTGCGCCAAGAGCCTCGGCTGTTCTGAGTATGGTACCCATATTTGAAGGATCCTGAATGTTTTCCAGAGCCGCATAGTGTCCCTGTTTATTTATTTTATACGATTTGTGATTTTTGTCAAGTGCCGAAAAAACACACATAAAGCCCTGCGGGTTCTGCGTATCGGAAATTCTTTTAAACAGGCTCTCACTTACCTCCTCGCTCCTTGCGGCAGCTTCGGATATCAGCCTGTATTCTTCATTATATTTCTTTTTCGCCGCATCGGTGTACAGAAAGCACCGCACCTCTGCGCCCGATCTTACGCCGTCCACGCAAAGCCTCACGCCCTCAGCGGCAAAGCTTCCGCTCTCCCTTCTGCGTTTCGGACTTGAAATAAGCGCCGATACCTGCTTTATCAATTCGTTGTCCTTTGCGCTTATCATGCGTTTTCACCTCCGCACTTCCGGGCGTCAAAATACTCTATGACCTTATCACGCACATACAGCGCCATCTCCGATATGCTTCTGCCCTCCTCGTCGGCAATAATATCGGCATATTTCTCATAAAGCGGCTGCCGTTCATCGTAAAGTTCCCTCAGCGTCTGTCCCTTTCTTATTGCGACTCCTCTTTTTGTCAGGTCGCCCAGACGGTGCTTTATCTCCTCATACGGCAGCTTGATGTAAACCACTGCGCCTATACTTTTAAGGTGCTCCATAGCCTCTTTGCCGTACACAACGCTGCCTCCGGTGGCAATTACGGTCTTCTTCACGTTTATGCCGGCATTTACCCGGTTTTCGATCTCTTCAAAGCCCTCTATGCCCTCCTGCCCGATGATCTCGCTGAGCAGTCTGTCCTCCTGCTCCTGAATAAGCAGATCCGAGTCAAGGAAACGGCAGCCGAGTATTTTCGCAAGCACAACGCCGACGGTGCTTTTTCCGCAGCCGGGCATGCCTATGAGTATAACATTTTTCCCTTTCAAATGCAGTACCCCCTAAAATGATAAAAGCACCTAAGACGATGCGACTTAGGTGCCGAAAGCCGTTATTAAAGAGCTGCCTTAGCCTTTTCAACAAGTGCTGTGAAAGCCTGAGCGTCTGCAATAGCGATCTCTGAGAGCATCTTTCTGTTAAGTGTGATGCCAGCCTTCTTGAGACCGTTCATAAAGGTTGAGTAGTTGATATTGTTAGCCTTGCAGCCTGAGGAGATACGGGTGATCCAGAGTCTTCTGAAATCTCTCTTCTTCTGCTTACGACCGATGTATGCGTAGTTGCCGCTCTTCATTACGGCTTCCTTAGCCATTTTGAAGTGCTTGCTCTTTGCGCCCCAGTAGCCC
>CADBPE010000136.1 GCA_902796475.1 uncultured Ruminococcus sp. | reverse complement strand
GTTTCACCCTCCAAACCTCCCACAAGGGACTCTGTCCCTTGACCCTGCAAGCCTTTGAAAAGGCTTGAGCGAAACTTTTAATTTTATGTTCATACATTTTCAACTCGTTCAAAAAACCTGCAAAGCTTGCACGGAAATCAATTTTGCGCTGCAAGTTACATTGGGTCCTTGGCTGGAGGTTTGGAGGACTCCGTCCTTCAAGATTTAGTGCTATGTCGAAAATCTCCAAAAATTGCCCTTGCAAAACTGCTCGCTTTATGTTATAATAACCGAAACATGACTTGATGACTAAGCTCAGGGCTGGTCTTAAAGTCTGCAAAATGAAAAAACAAAAAAATATTTCTTTTTCTGACACAAAAGGCTGCTTCCGCAGACCTGATGAGAAAGGGCAAGACAAACAGTATCCACTGCGCCCTTCTGCGGGCGTATTTTTTTGTGCGGAAACAAATGAGAAATCAAACGGAGGAAAGACAAATGGAAGAAAAAGTATCTATCATCGGCATTATCGTTGAAAACGTGGATTCAGCAGAAAAGCTCAACGCTCTGCTGCATGAGTACGGCAGCTACATCATAGGCAGAATGGGTATCCCCTACCCCAAAAAGGACGTTAATATCATCAGTATCGCTCTTGATGCTCCGATGGATGTTATCAACAGTCTGACAGGCAAGATCGGACAGCTGGAGGGCATAAGCTCAAAGGTAGTCTGTTCAAAAAACTGACGGTCGGCGCTTATGAGAACGCTTATCGAAAAACTGGAAAATCAGGGTGTTCTTACAAAAGAGGAATATTCCGCTCTTATCCGCAGCCGCACACCTGAGCTTGCCGGGCTTCTTTTTGAAAAGGCAAGGAATATCAGAGAACGGTATTACGGAAAAGACGTGTATATCCGGGGACTGATAGAGTTTACCAGCTGCTGCAAAAACGACTGCTATTACTGCGGACTAAGGCGCAGCAACCGCAATGCGCAGAGATACAGACTCACCAAGGACGAAATACTGGAATGCTGCAAAAACGGCTACGGTCTGGGCTTCCGTACCTTTGTGCTTCAGGGCGGCGAGGATCCATACTTTACCGCCGAAAAGCTTGTTGATATCATAAGCAGCATAAAAAACGGATTTCCTGACTGTGCGCTGACTCTTTCAGTCGGTGAAAAAAGCTATGATGAATACAAGGCGTTTTTTGACGCAGGCGCCGAAAGATACCTTCTCCGGCACGAGACCGCCGATGATGAGCATTACCGCAGACTGCACCCAAAGGAGCTTTCGCCCGAAAACAGAAAGCGCTGTCTGTATGACCTCAAAGAGATCGGCTATCAGGTGGGCTGCGGCTTTATGGTCGGCTCGCCGTGGCAGACTGCGGAAAATCTTGCGGACGACCTGCTGTTCATAAAAGAGCTGCAGCCGCAGATGGTAGGGATAGGTCCGTTTATCCCGCAGCACGACACGCCGTTCGGTGACAAACAGGCGGGTACTCTTGAGCTTACCCTCTTTATGCTGGGACTGCTCAGGCTTACGCTCCCATATGCGCTGATACCGGCGACTACCGCTCTCGGCACGATAGACCCGCTGGGAAGAGAAAAGGGCATACAGTCCGGCGCAAACGTGGTAATGCCGAATCTTTCGCCCGTATCGGTAAGAAAAAAATACCTGCTGTATGACAACAAGATATGCACCGGAGATGAAGCCGCCGAATGCAGGAATTGTCTTGAAATGCGCATGAAGGCTATCGGCTATAATGTGGTCGTCAGCAGAGGCGACTGCTGTAATTTTAACAAATAATAAGGAAGAAGAGTTAATATGAAATACGATCCGAAATCATTGAAGGCTGAGGAATTTATCAATCACGAGGAAATTCTCGCCACACTTGAATATGCAGAGCAGAACAAGCATAACCGTGAGCTTATTGAAGAAATACTCGCAAAGGCCGCTCCGAGAAAAACCGGCAGGGGCGTTGAATGCGCAGGTCTTTCACACAGGGAAGCAAGCGTTCTTCTTGCGTGTGATATCCCTGAAATGACCGAAAAGATGTATGCTCTTGCCCGTCAGATTAAGGAAGCCTTCTACGGCAACCGCATAGTTATGTTTGCGCCGCTTTATCTTTCAAACTACTGCGTGAACAAGTGCGTGTACTGCCCCTACCACTATCAGAACAAGGATATTCCCAGAAAGAAGCTTACTCAGGAGGAGGTAAAGCAGGAGGTCATCGCACTGCAGGATATGGGTCACAAGCGTCTTGCCATTGAGAGCGGCGAGGATCCGGTGAACAATCCTATCGAGTACATTCTCGACTGCATCAAGACCATATACAGCGTTCAGCACAAGAACGGCGCTATCAGGCGTGTAAACGTAAACATTGCCGCCACCACAGTCGAGAATTACAGAAAGCTCAAGGAAGCCGGCATCGGCACATATATCCTTTTCCAGGAGACCTACCACAAGGAAAGCTATGAGAAGCTTCATCCTGCCGGACCCAAGCACAACTATGCTTATCACACCGAGGCTATGGACAGAGCTATGGAGGGCGGCATTGACGATGTAGGTCTGGGCGTACTTTTCGGACTGGAGCTTTACAAGTATGAATTTGCGGGTATCCTTATGCACGCCGAGCATCTTGAAGCCGTACACGGTGTAGGTCCGCATACCATAAGCGTACCGAGGATCAAGCGCGCCGCAGATATTGACCCGTCAGTATTTGACAACGGAATTGATGATGATACCTTTGCGAAGATCATCGCCTGCATCAGGATAGCCGTTCCTTATACGGGTATGATAATCTCCACAAGAGAGAGCGAGGAATGCAGAGCCAAGGTAATGGGTCTGGGCATTTCGCAGATCTCCGGCGGTTCAAGAACATCTGTCGGCGGTTATGCGGGATATTCCTCAGACGAAAGACCGCATGACACCGAACAGTTTGACGTATCCGACCAGCGTTCACTTGACGAGGTCGTAAGGTGGCTTATGGAGAAGGGATACATCCCGTCATTCTGTACGGCATGCTATCGTGAGGGCAGAACAGGCGACCGCTTCATGGCATTGTGCAAGGTAGGACAGATACAGAACTGCTGTCATCCGAACGCTCTCATGACCCTGCAGGAGTTCCTGACCGACTATGCTTCACCCGAAACAAAGAAGATCGGTGAAGAGCTTATTGCAAGGGAGATACTGAACGTACCCGATGAGAAGCGCCGTGAGAAAGCAATGAATTATCTTGAAGAGATCAAGACAGTCGGAAAGAGAGATTTCAGATTCTGATTCGGCGCAGAGCCTGCGCTCCCTTATCAGTTTTGGAAACATTTTTCATTCTGACAGGAACAGCTTTCCAAAACTGAATCGGGACATTCCTCATAAGGAAGTGATAATATGAGCCTTAATTCAACACCTTCTGCCGACAGGGTGCATATATCGTTCTTCGGAAAGCGTAATGCCGGAAAATCCAGCGTTGTAAATGCCGTTACCGGACAGAACCTTGCCATAGTCTCCGATGTGCTCGGCACTACTACCGACCCGGTGCTCAAAGCAATGGAGCTGCTGCCGATGGGTCCGGTGGTCATCATAGATACCCCCGGTATTGACGATGAAGGCGAGCTCGGCGCTATGAGAGTCAAAAAAAGCTATCAGATGCTCAACAAAACAGACGTTGCCGTTCTGGTCATAGATTCCGTTAAGGGCGCATCCGATGAGGATAAAAAGCTTATAGAACGCTTTAAGCAGAAGGATATACCGTATATAATCGTA
This sequence comes from uncultured Ruminococcus sp., assembly GCA_902796475.1. Classification (GTDB taxonomy): domain Bacteria; phylum Bacillota; class Clostridia; order Oscillospirales; family Acutalibacteraceae; genus UBA1213. The sequence continues at coordinate 2,317 of CADBPE010000136.1, read as the reverse complement.
TATAATAAAAGCGACCTGAAAAGTGCGGAAAGTTCCGGCAATAATGAAATATCCGTAAGTGCCGCAACGGGCGAGGGCATAAATGAGCTGAAGGAGCTTATCGCCGGACTTGCAAAGAATGACCGCAGCGACAGACATATAGTTTCAGATATGCTCAATAAGGGCGACATCGTAGTTCTTGTGGTGCCGATAGATTCCGCCGCTCCGAAGGGCAGGCTTATACTGCCGCAGCAGCAGACTATCCGTGATATTATCGACGCGCACTGCATGAGCATCGTTACCCAGCCGGAGGAGCTGCCCGATGTGCTTGCTTCACTGAAGGAAAAGCCCCGTATGGTCATAACCGACAGTCAGGCGTTTGATCAGGTGAGCAGGCTTACTCCTGAAGACATTATGCTTACATCGTTTTCCATACTTTTTGCGAATTACAAGGGCAATCTCAGACTTGCCGCGTCAGGCGTTACCGCTATCGATACGCTTGAGGACGGCGACAGGGTGCTTATCTCCGAGGGCTGTACGCATCACCGTCAGTGTGATGATATTGGCACCGTAAAGCTGCCCCGTCTTATCAAAAAATACACCGGCAAGGATATAAGCTTTGAATGGACTTCGGGCACGGAATTTGCCGAGGGTCTGAAAAAGTATAAGATGGTCATTCACTGCGGCGGCTGTATGCTCAACGAGCGTGAGATGAAGTACCGCCTTAAATGTGCCGAGGACGAGGGCGTACCCATCACCAACTACGGCACCGCTATCGCTTACATGAACGGTATCCTCAGAAGGAGCCTTGCGCCCTTCCCGGAACTGCAAAAGCTTCTTGATAAATAAAACAAACATCCCTGCCGCTGTATGCGTGACAGGGATGTTTCTGCGTTTACCAGCTTCTTCCGGCAGCGGCAAAGGATGATGCTCTTATCCGGCAGCTTATCGGAGCGTCAGGGTGCATGTGTACGCTTTGCACGAGTCCGGCGCCAAGGCAAATACAGACTGCCGAGGTGCCTCCCGAACTAAGAAACGGCAGAGTTACACCTATTACCGGCAGAAGATCAAGCGTCATGCCAAGGTTTATTGTTGACTGTATCAGCACCAGTGCGAAAAATCCTATGCAAAGGCTGTGTCCGAGCGGGTCGGCTGCGTGTGAGGCGTTTCTGAGCGTTCTCAGCAGGATAAGCGCAAAGAGCAGTATTATCGCTGAACAGCCGATAAGTCCGAGTTCCTCGCCGGCTACCGTGAAGATAAAGTCGTTTTCCTGATATGGCACTACCTCCGCTTCGACTCTCGGCCCTGCAAAAAGTCCTTTTCCGTAAATGCCGCCCGAAGCTATTGACACCTTGCCCTGATATTGCTGCCAGCCGTAGGTTTTAAGCGCTGCGTCGTCCGCGCCGAAAAGCGCTGTCAGGCGGTTTTTCTGGTCGTCATTGAAGATCCTGAACCACAGCAGCGGAACGGCGGAGGCTATCGTAAGACCGAGAATAACAAAGTACCTGAGCTGCACTCCTGCCGCAAAAGACATTACTATGAACATTAAGGCGAACACTAAAGCGGCGCCGTCATCACCCTGAAGATGGATAAGTCCGACAGGCAGCAGCGCATGGAGCAGCAGTGATATGAACCCCGGAAAGCTTTTCAGCCTGTCCTTTTCGACAAGCAGCGAGATGTGCTTTGAGAATGTCACTATGAAGCACACTTTGGTAAGCTCCGAGGGCTGGAATGTCAAGCCGCCGGGAAGCCTTATCCAGCCTACGTCATCTGTGCCGGTTATCTGTATGCCGATAAAAAAGACTGACATGGTGAGTGCGAGGGCAAAACCGCCTATCAGCCACCAGAGACGCGCTATGCAGTGGTAATCCACAAGAGATATTATCACTGCGGCAACATAGCCAAGACAGACTGCGGCAAGCTGTGTGCCGAAAAAATCAACTCCGCTGCTGCGCTGCTGACTCATAATAAGCAGAAGTCCATAGACCGAAGCTATTGCTGCAAGCAGCCAGAAGGTCTTGTCTGCGCGTCGCAGATAGCCTGAAACTGCCGTTAATATATGTCTGAGCATTTTCATTTCCTCTTTACTTATGACGTTAGGTCTATTATAATCCGGAGCATAGGGCGTAAATTGGAGAAAAATGTATTGCCCTGAAACGCGCCCCAAAATATCAAGCCAAGAACGACAACACAAAAGTTTCGGCGGCAAGCTGCCGCGCCCCAAAATATCAAGCCAAGAACGACAACACAAAAGTTTCGCTCAAGCCTTTTCAAAGGCTTGCAGGTTCCAAGGGCAGCGCCCTTGGTCGCGCTCCGCAGAGCGCGAAATCCCTATGCT
>CADBPE010000135.1 GCA_902796475.1 uncultured Ruminococcus sp. | reverse complement strand
TTCCGCACTCAGTCTGGATTCGTTGACCAGCGCTCTGGTCACCTTGAGATTCAGGGTCTGCTTAGAAACAGCACCATTACTATCCTTGGCAAGAACTCTGATCTCATAATTAGTATTGCCCTTAGGTGTAATGCTGACAGTGCTATCGGTAGTATTTCTTGCTGCCATAGTCCACTTTTTGGAGCCCTGCTTTCTGTAAAGAACGGTATAGCGTTTCTCACCGAATCCACCGGTAGCACCAAGATTAACAACAGCCTCTTCACCAAGAGTAATTGTTTCAGATTCAAGAGATGCAGCCGAAGAGAGCGGATCGTTCAGACGGAACAGCTGTGCGCCGTAGAACGGATTAGCCGTACCGATATACAGACCATATTCAGTCGCAACCATGCTGCGTCCGCCATAGTTATACTTATCGTTAAAGCCGTCATCAGTTACCAGCTCAAAGTTTTCGCCGTCCGTGGTGCGAACCATGTCAAAGCCCCATGTATCTTCTTTGACCATATCGTTGATATAGGCATACATAGCAAAGCCTTCCCAATCGATCTTGTCATAGGCGTCTTTTACTTTGTAATAAACCTTATTAACCTTCAGATCCAGTTCTTCCATTGTGCGAATCATGCCGTACTGTGCCGCCTCAATGGGATTCAGCGAGGTGTCAGGTGTCAGCTTGTTGATTTCTTCGGCGATCATTGCTTTGAAGGCTTCCTTTGCCTGATCGATATCGGCAGCAGCCTGTTCTTTCGTTTGTTCAGACAGAGCCAGACCAAACTGACCTAATCTTTCATCCAGCTGGTCGATCATATCTTGTGCCTTAACAGCTGCCTTATCAATCGCAAAGTCCAACATTGCCTCATATTGTGCATAGGTGGTATGGCTGACAACATACAGTGTTTCCTTGAGGTTGGTCAGTTTAGCGACCTGTGCTTCATAATCAGCTTTGATGGCATCGACAGCGGGTTTCACATACTTATCTATAAAGCCAGAGATCTTCTGCTGCTTTTCTTCCGGCAGCATTGCATAATACTGTGCGACCTTATCAACCAGGTTTTCCTGTATCTTTTGTACGGTTTCTTTAGCCTTGTTTTCAAAGTCCTGCACGAGATTCACGATAGTCTCATACATTTCCTGTCCGATAGTCTGGGAAATTATCTGAGAAACATACTGTGAAACCATTTCCTTGAGTTCCTCACGGCTGATAACTCTCAATTCAGGGAATTTGATCCGCAGGCTTTCCACAAGCATGCCAACCTTGCCCTTGAACTGATCCACATAATCCATCAGTTCTTCTTCTGAGGCTTCACTCAGAGAAACATCAGGATCCTGTACGATCAGAGCGGTCAAATCATGCGACTTGATATATTCCGATACAGCTGTGCAAAGCTCAGCATATTCTGTCTTGGCGGCACTCTCAAGTGCAGCCAGCTTTATCATGAGCTTCTGCACGAAAATATTATCTGCCAATTCTGCCTTGACAACAGTCAGAGCTTCCTTTATCTTCTGCATGGTTTCGGCATAAGCCTGAACAAATGCCTGTACATCCTCGTTGGAAGACAACTGGGCATACAGCACCTTCAGCTGAGCAACAGCTGCTTCTAACTTTGCTTTTGCCTGTGCCATATTCTCAGAAACACTGGGATCAATAGCAGCCACAAATTTAACGATATAAGCGATCTGATCCTTCCACTCATCTGCTGTCATATCCACAAATGAAGTATTGGTCAATCTGGTAATACCGTTATAGAGAACAGCGGAGTCCATAGTAGTAAGATACATCTGATCGTTATATACCTGGGCTCTCCAGACGTATTCATTGGTGGTATTTTCCATAAATTCGGTAAAGCCATCTACCTCTTCGAATTTGCCGGTTTCATCATTGAGCTTCCACAGATTCTGGGTGTGACGAAGAGTATTGTACATAGCGCGCAGATAGTCGCTTGCCTTTACTTGCTTACCGCTCATGGCCTGAAGCACACCTGTCAGTGCCTGCGTAACTGAACCGATAGTATGATCGAAGTCAAACAGATACAGCTCTCCCTTGAAGACAACAGGTGTTGCTACAACAGAGATCTGACCGGCAGTAGCTTCAGAAGCCTCCGGATTCAGACCGACCGGATTGCCATAGCGATTATTAAAACCAACGATCTCTTCCCATACCCATCCGTATTTGTTAGCCGTCTCGCCTGTCTTGGCAGGATGTCCTCTGAAGACAATAAAGCCCATGCCATTCGGAAGAGTAGCATACAGATCGCCGTTATATTCACAAATATCCCAGACGGGGCTGGCAGCAGCGCTGGTCATTGCAGGATTTTTGGCATAGAGCATACCAAAGTCTTCATAATCAGCCACACGGCTCCAATTGGTGTTGTCTTTTTCATCCATCTTAAGAATCGCTAACTTAGCGGCGCCCTGCCACTCATCAGACAGCTCCAGGCTTTCATCTACACCGCCAAAGAACAAATCACCCTCAAATTCGCAGGCAGCTCTCATGCTTGTGCCATTGGAAGATGTGAATACCTTGGTAACTTTATCATTTTCATCAATACAGAAAATATCATTGCTCAGGCCTTCCTCTGTGTCAGTGGTAAAGGAATCACCAGCGCCAACAGAATAGGAACCGAAATAAACATTATCACCATGAGTGATAGCCATACGGAAGGAAGTACCTGCCGGAGCTGTATAGATCACTTCGATCTCGTTGGTTTTGCAGTTAACGCGCAGGATCTGACCGCCCTCTTCGGTTGTCGGACGGGGAATATCACCGTTCATCATCACATCTGCCAAAGCCCATGCCTGGTCTTCGGTAAGTCCCTTGGCGATCAAGCCCTGTGCGACCGTTTCAACTACAGAGCCGACAATGTTCTTATTGGTACCGATATAAACATAATCTCCCCTTGCTGCCATGCACCATGCATAACTGTTTTCACGGTCACCTTCCTGTACTAAGCCGTCAGCCTCACGCTGACCCTTATCCGGATTAGAGATCTTGGTAACTTTCTGATCGGTATATACAGTTGCAGAAGCCGGCAATACAGCTGCGCCGGTAACCATTGCCGCTGCTAACGCTACGGTCAGTATTTTTCCAAACTTTTTCATTTATATTTCCTCCTTAATGAAAATAGGTATCGCTTGTGCATAATCCTTCAACATGCAGCTGAAAATAGGATATTATGTACAAATTCTTAGCATTATTATATCATGCCAAAGAATGGTTGTCAAGCGACAAAAGCGATTTTTCACAAAAATCACTTTTGTCGCACCAAGTCACAACGTGGAATCCCTTTGTTAAAAACAAAGGCCAAATGCGCTCCCTTATCAGGAAAAGCATTCAGCCTTTTTATCTGATTTTTATTACATATCAGAAATTGAGAATAGATGGCAAAACCGTCCTTATTATATCGGTAATGGATTCTATATACACAAACACTATGCCCAGTACGCCCGCAATGGGAATGAGAATATCTACCAGTGCACGCTTGTGGGTCTTGGTGTAAGAGAACAGCAGAAGCAGCGGAGCTATGAATATCATCTTGAACGTCTGACCAAAGCCCCACGACATTACCGTATCAATCGCCATCCCGAACTTTGCTTCTTCGCCTCCGCCAATAGACAACGCCATATTATTAAAGTGTATGTTAGAAAATATAATACACAATATAACGTCAGCTATGGCAAATATCACCACCAGCACCGCCATAATGATGGAAAAATGCAGAGAATTCGTGTTGGTCTTCAAAAACTCGTGGTATTCCTCAATGGTCTTGCCGTGCTTCAGATATCTTCTCTCGCGCCCCTTCAGGATAACCACCATCATGCAGAACATCAGAAAAGCCATGGGCGGCTTGGTGGTAAGGAACGGATACGCAGCCATAGGGATGCTGATGACCTTGTTAGATGCAAGTATTTTCAGGCATATAGAGACAAATTCATAAAGTATGGGCAGCACAACAAACGACCTGAAAATATATATCCTGTTGCCCTTAAAATGCTTTTTGGGAATGTATGTAGCAAAGTAGAATATCAATATACAAAGGAACAAGTCGAGAAAAATGTTACACGCTACAAACCCGCCGGAATCAGTATACTGACTCATCATCCTGTCAAGTTCGAGGGCTGCATCGCGCTTACCGTCAAAAAATACCGACATTATGCCCAGAACATAACGCTGATAAACGATAAGATAGCCCAGAATAATACCAAGCGAAGCCAGACCGTTAGTCATGATCAGCCTTCGGATCTTGCCGTGACCGTTCAGTATCAGTGCAAAGCCCGAAAAAAGCAGCAGCGGAAGCGCAAGTGACGTGATAAGCGAGTTCACTGTTTCTCCGAACGCTACCTGATTATTCGTCTTGGCAATTTCGTTTTTTAATCCCATCAGCGTTACATACTGAGCGAACACTATCGTTAGCCAGCCCAGTATCTTGAACCACCTGTAAGAAAGCGGTCCGCGATATCTGATGTCGTTTTCTCTTGTTATGTCATATATTCTGCGGCGTTTGCGCTTGCCCTTTTTTTCGTCACCTTTATTTTTGGCAGCGGCAGTTTCACCAACAATCCCGGCGTCTTCACCGGTGTTCTCAACAGCTGAGCTGTCACCGGTATTTTCAGCCTCAGCGGCGGTACTTTCGGCAGCGGTCATAGTTTCATCCTTCATGTAATACACCTCCTAAGTCGTTTACGCAATAATTTTATCATACTGCACAAAAAAACACAACACATATACTTTAAAATATTTATAATGTATTTATTTTTTGCGTCATTGTGATATAATGAGCACGATACTAATTCCTGCCAAAAAGCATACCTGGAATCATGAGGACAATTTTTTCAAAATGCAGCGGAGGACGCAGGAATACTAACGGATCCCGATGACAGCAACAAAGTATTTGCTGATATCAGACTGCAAGAATTGTCTGTTCTTTATCAGGTGTTAGTATAAGCATTATCTGACAAAGGAGTGTTTTTATGGAAAAACTGAACCGATTTTTTTCATCGCCAAAAGCAAGCCGTATAATAAAAAGCGCCGACAGCATAGTATCGATAGCGGCCATGCTTTTCTCGCTGAAGCTGTCATCCGTTTCAAACGAAAACGAGCCGATTTGGACTTACGCCCTGCTCACATATATATTTATGGCATTCTCACGGTGCTTTCGTGCATCTAATTATATCACCAAGCACAAGATGATGTACTCTCTCAACATTTGCTGCGCTCTGATGTTCCTTGGTGCGGGTCTGGCAGTTATCACAGACTCTTTCGGCCCTTATAGCCTGAGGTTATATATTCTCGCTCTTTGTCTGGTACTGATAACCGACCGCGTTATGTCGCTGATCCGGAAGCACAAAGTACGGAACATAATATTCAGCCTCATTTTCTTTGCTGCTGCCGGAATATATATATACTCTCTTTTCATCTCTGAAGACGAAGAGCTTGGAATGCTGATGGTGATACACACCTTTGTGGTTTTTGTCATTACTCTTGTACATATAATCTCCATCTCGTTCTCTCAGATGCGGCTTGGCATACTGCGAAAGATCATACGCAAGACCCTTGCCGGAGAGATACTGTTCGGTCTGATGCTGCTTATAGCATCTTTCTCGTTCATATTCCAGGAGCTTGAACCTCAGATAAAGACCTACGCTGACGGGCTGTGGTACAGCTTTGCAGTAGTTACCACCATAGGCTTTGGAGATATTACGGTAAATAATTACATATCCCGCATACTTTCGGTAATACTCGGAGGATACGGCATAGTTGTGGTGGCGCTCATCACCTCGGTAATAGTCAACTTCTACAACGAGGTCAAGGATCTCTGATTAGCGCACCGGCACCAACAAAAAGCACCTCATACTCAAAAGGGTACGAGGTGTTTTTTATGTTTTCAACAGGAAAACATCAATTGATCTGTTCTTTATTCGTTTTTTTCTTTAAGTTTTTCCCTGCGGACTTTTTCTTGTTTTTTGCATTGAGAACAAGAATAATAATAACAGGAATATAGGTTGCCGCAGGAAGCACGAAGCCGAGATACTTCAGCTGCTCGGACTGAACAAGCATATTGAATATTCCATGATATATAATTGCCATCATCAGCAGAGAGAATGTACCGCAGTAGAAAAGCTTTTTCTTCTTCTTTACGAAGCTCATTCCGTAGCCGACTGCCACCGTACATATACCGTGCATAAGGGCTGTAGAGAAGCCTCTGATGACAGCCCAGCCTATCGACACGCTTTCAACACTGTTTACAAGAATGAAAGTGTTCTCAAACAGTGCAAAGCCGATACCCAGCGCAAATGAAGACGCAAGGAGCTTTTCCCGGTTATCAGTAATTACAAAAGCATATATAAGTATAGGAATGCCCTTTATTATTTCCTCTGTTGCGGGCGTAACGGTCGTAGTAACAAACAGAGAGTTATACCCCAGGAGCTGGAGAAAAATTCCGTTTACTTCTGAAATGAACAGTGCCGCGCTGATACCTATAAGAATAAATATCATTATCCCTCTCGAGCTCTTCTGCATAAGCGGAAGACTCAGCAACAGGGGAACGAACATACAAATATACAAAATATAGATCATGTTCTCCATTTTTTTATCCCCCTTACGATCAACGGAATCACGGTTACTGCGATAAGAGCTGTTATACAACAGCAGACAAGAGTAAGGATCTCATTATCACGGCTCATTGCGAAGCACTCGATAATAATGACAACAGTGTAGATCAGCGCTAAAAGATTATAGGGTCTGAGGCATTTTACAACGCCGAAATCTACATCGGGAAAAATAAGATGCTTAAGATTGAAATATGATGCCGGAAGAGCAAATAAGCTCAGTACGGCTCCGAGTATGATCCACAAAAGCGAGCTGTCGCCGAGCAGGAACAGCAGAACATACACGATCATAACCGCTGCAGGAGCCGCAAATGCTATCAGCCTGTATTTTCTGAATGCCTTTGTACGGTCATCAAGCAAAGAATCAACTGTTCCGTAATTTGCCGAAAAGAAAAACATAAGGCTTCCTACCATTCCCAGAAAACCAAGCTGAAAACCGCTTGTCAGATCCCCGCCGGTCATCAGGCGTACAATATTGAAAAGTCTTCCGAATGTTATACAGCCAAGGGAAAGTGTTATCATCTGTGCATAAAGTGCTTGTCTCGGACGGAAAAATTTTATCACGCCGTATATAAAACCGGTAAGCGCACAGACGCAAACGATAATGTTTGCAATCAAATACATACTCAAGATGTGCCTCCTTCGTTCGCTGTGAGCAAACTTAATTATTCTTGATAAAAAAGCGCTCCGCAGAGCTGCATAGCAGCCCTGCTTCGCATTAATGATCATTTGTTTATATACAATTTGCTTTCAGCTACCAAAGCTGTATTATAGCCGCCTGTGATCTCTGCGGACGGCTTGACATTTCCCGCTTCTCTTTGAACGAACATCGTAATGCGGTTATCTTTCGCAAGGTGGTCGTCGTCAAAGAGAATTGCGCCTTCGTTCAGATCGACCTGAGACTTGTTATCGTTGTTCATCACATACTCCCATGGGGTGCTGTCTTCGCCGCCTGATGAAGACGCTTCAAGATCCTTTGAATAGGGAACATAGTCGTACAGCGCAAAGCCAATTTTGGTAAGAGGAGATTTGAAATAATTCTTCGGCATTGCTGAAAACTGAACGCTCGAATCCTTGACGGCTTTGTCATTGTTGTTTTTAGCCGCATAGGTAGTTGTATAGTACATATAGATCTCGGGACCTGTTGAACCATCATTCAGATTTGTACCGACCATATTGCCGTTTTTATCCTTTCTGGCAACAGGCGTATAGTAGATCTGATAACGCTCCGAGATGATCCCTTCGGGGTGGAATTCCTCGCCGACTGTACAGATTATATCATAGACTGCCTCATTAAGCTGTTTATCCTTTTCTTTATTTCTTGCTTCCTCGGTCGACAACATGTTGATCTTATCCTCATCAAGTGAGAATCCGCTGTAGCCGAAATAAACACTGTTTCCGCCTGCTTCTCTGTTAAGATCAATATCGCAGAATTCGGTACAGCCCTGTTCAAGCAGTCCGAGCTGCGCCTCCTTGGCTGTTTCTCCCGATGCCGCATATATCTTCTTGAAATAGCCTGTTGAAATATCGTACTTTGCGTGGATAAAGCTGAGCATACTTACATCTCCGAAAGGTTTAGAGCGCTGCGTGGTCACTATCTTGCCGTTTTTGATCTCGGTCTTATCCTCCGAATCTACCACAAGAGCAGTAACATGACCGGAGAGGAAAACATCCTCGCTAATGTCAAGCTCGGTTATAGGCTCTCCGGGAACTGCGCCGGCATTGTAAGTATAGTAAACGTAGTAATTCTTACCGTTTGCCATCTTTATTGGAGAAGTATTGGAAGCACAGTAATAAACAGCAAGATCTATCGACATCTTCTCAGGAACAGCTTTTTCTTCGGATTGATAAAGAACGATGCCCTTTATCGCCTTTGCAGGGTCATCAGTTCTGGCAACGCTGATATATGCCGCCGGATTGCCGTCTTTGGGCGGCTGAGGATCCTCTCCTCCCTTTACGTAATTATACCATGCTTTTGAAGGGTCACCTGCAGCATTGTTAAACAACACCTCATCAGAACCGTCAGATGTAGCCATAACCATAGCGGTAAGGTCTACCTGCTTGTCGTAGTTTTTCAAAACATCCTTATCTTTAGAGTCTGAGGCATCTCTTGTTGCAGAGCCAACGAATACTCTGGAGATATATTTTTTCTTTACGACCTGCTTCTTGACGTAAACGAACACCGAGGGTCCCGCTTCATGTATAGAAGCAATGTAATCTGCAGGTATTACTACAGCATTAAAATTTTTTTCTTCCTCTGCGGTGAGCTTCAGACCCTCATCATCTACCCATTTAGGATAGGACAGATTAAAGGCGCTAAGGTTGTACGGATCCTTCAGATCCTGCACCGATACGAAATCTCCCTCCGGCTTGTTTCCGCCAAGGGTAAGCTCTTCGGAAACGTCAGCAGTTATAGTACCGTTGTTGCTTGTGGCATCGTGACGATTCTGACTTATAACTATATCGTCGAGGGTAAGGCGGGCACGGTTCTTTACATAACCCGCAACGTACAGGTTTGTGGGCAGCAGAGGCATTTGGTTGTGGCCGAAGTTCTGCCTTCCCTGGGCTTCTCTTGTATAGCCCTTAGACACCTGATCGTTCATTCCCAAAAGACCGTTAGGCGCCATATAGGCGTTTTCGGGAGAGATTCCCCTTATATTCCAGTCTCCCAAAAGTCTGCGCTCCACAACGACGGTAGCGGCGGCGTAGGTCATGCTCGTTTCAGCAGACGCGGATTCCTTTGCAGGATACGTCTGCGCCTTTTCAATGGTATAAGGCAGAGAGGAAATATAAGGCTCGCCTCTGAATGCCTGCACGTCTGTCAGTGCGCGATAGGGATTATAGCTCCAGGTGTAATACAAGTGGAGATATTTCTGGTTGCTTTCTCCTACATATCCTTTGTAGAAGTAGGACTGCGCCAAATTCACACCCTTGGAGCCATCCGCCTCTTCAACATGAGGAATAGCGGAAATTGTATCAAAAAACTCTGATATATTAGTAAAGGGCTTGCCCGTATCCGATTCGGTGCCGAAGGCGAAGAAGATGCCCGAGAGGTATTTTGTTCCTTCGGTGTATTTTACCTCCGGCTCATAATACAGGTAGATCTTTTTGTTGTTCCACGTGTAGCTCTCGTCGGTCACATATCCCGTATAGTTAAAATTATATATATGGAGTCTGCCGGGCTTGAAGGCGTTAATCATCCCTCTGTCGTTATAACGGGTGGTGTTAAAGTTATAGGGCAGACCGCTGAAGGTAGTAACAGCCTCCCAGCCGGGTTCAGCCTGACTATGGTCGGTAAGAATATGCAGCTTGCCAACCTCGATGGGCGTTCCTGCATTTTCATTGGATGTGTAGAACAAGCCGTCCAGATCGGCGGGATATTTATTGTTTTCGTCCTTATTGTTTGCAGGGAAGCCGAGAGTACCTGCGCAGGCGTAGGATATCTCTCCGAATTTCATTGATAAGTTGGGGTTAAACGTTGCGACCCTTATGTCACGCACCGCTAACTTCGGGTTAGTCGTAGTTTTGTAGCCTATGAAGGTGAACTGATCTTCCTTTTCAATGTTCTGTCTTGCATCGGGAGAAAGATTCTGATCGAATATCTCGTATCCGCCCTTGTCGATGATCTTGGCCTTGGCAATTTCGGCTGTCTTGCCGGACATTACGACGAAATCCCTGTAATACAGCTTCGTGCCGTCAGAGGTTTGTGTACCGTTAGACGGGTCGGTAGCCTTTGCGCGGTTTTCAAGCGATCTTTCGGTACGGTAATTGATGTAAATTCCGTTTACCTTATCATTATAGGCGCCTGTATTGCAGTTTCCGGGAGTTACCTGCCCGAAAAAGCTCGCACAATCGTAGCCTGTTTGTTTGTTTGCATCACCGTAAACAATGTTGAACACATTTCCGTTTTCATCGGCGCGGATAGGACTGCCGGTATTGGGGTCGGTAGATGTATATACACACAGCCAACCGTTCTTCGCCTGATATCCGTTCAGATCGGCTATCCGGTTTAGGTTATCCTTGACCGCTTTATACATTACGTTGACATTCTTTCCTCTAATTTCTCTCGTGTCAACCACATAATCAGGAATTTCGGTATATATCTTCGGCTTATTCCTTTCAAGATAATCGATCAGGAGAGATACCAGGTAATATATTAAAGTTAATCCCAGAATCACCAGTGAAGCGATACCTGCCCAGGTGCTTATCGTGGTAGCGACTGCAATAACCTTAGCGGTAGTAGCCGCTATGGTAGCGGCCGCAACGCTGGTGCCTGCCTTTGCACAGATGTAGACAAGTCCCGCAATACCGTATTTTCCGGCAAGGAAGGTAAGCACTGTGATTCCGGAGCTTACAACATTGATCCACTTTAATCCGGTATTGACTGCTTCCTTGAATTCTGTCCATGTATCGGTCGTCTGTGAATTCAGCAGCTTCGTAGCAGCGTCAACACGGATAGCGTCCGATGTGAACGCCACTCTTTTATTCGCAATATCAGGATCGGTGTTGACCCAGATAGATATGGTGTCGCTTCCCATAAGCTCTACTATATTTCTTTTGGCTTCAACAATGATATCGGAAAAATTCTTACTGGTATAATTCCTTCCGAGAGTAGAAATTATGGACATCACACCCGACATACCGGTCATTTTGCACTGAGCAACACTCATGGATTCGATGATCGGATAGAGCTTTCTGTAATCAACCTCTTCGCTTGTCTGCTTTCCGATATTGACCAGATACTCGCCCAGAGGCATTCCGTCAAAAGCCTCATACTCGTTGAGGGTATTATACGCATTGACAAATGATATCGCATTATCATCCTCAGTTACCTGAGTGGTACTCTCGATGGTAGTCTTAAGGCTTGAGCCCTGAACATCATTTATATACTGCTCTTCATCATAGACCGACTGACCGTTTTCATAGCATGTGGCGAATGCCTGAAGCTGCTTGAAGATCGCGCGGGCGTCGTCACCCATCTCTTTGTCGTATTCAGCAAGCTCGTCCTTAGATATATCATTGCTTTCGATAATATCCCATAGACTGCTGTTCTTTACATTACTTGCCCAGGTAACGTCTACCTCTTTGCCTGTTTTCTCATCGGTTTCCTTTTCCAGCGGAGTAAGACCTGCGGAAAGCAGATTGTTGATAGCGTTTACCATGCCTGTGCTTGCGCGGGTCACGATCTTCGCAAAGAAATCAACGTCCGCATCTCCCCGAATGATATAATCGCCGAGTCTGGCATTGTCTTTTTCTGGGATGCTGATAAGATTCAGTCCCTCAAAGGCCTCCCTTGCCTTTGGACTGCCTGCATTGTAATTGATAATAAATTCGCTTGCTGCTGCGTCCATTGTTTCCGCTGCGCCGTAATTGGATTTTTCAAGCTCGGCGCTCACTTCTGCATAATTCCTGATCTGATAGCCTCCGTTCATTTGCAGAAGGCTGATATCATACAGAGCCTCGTCCTTGTTCTCAGTCAGCTTGTAGCCTATTACAACAGCAACTTCCTTGCCCCAGGTCTGATTGGAGCCCACGGCAATCGGAAAGGCATTGCCCGAACCTTGGTTGAGGTTTTTCTTAGAGCATACATACCCCTCGTTCTCACAGGCTTTGATAGCATCTTCCATCTCCTCAGCCTGAAAGGCTTTGACCTCGGAAACATAATAGATCTTACTCGCAGCTGTGACCCTTCCGATCGTATTGAGAGGTATCTGAAAAGCGATACATATCGCAAGGATCATTGCTATGCTTTTAAGAATATGAAAACTGATTCGCTTTAAATTAGGATTTTTAGTTCTTATCATATTCTTTACCTCCTTCTGATGCCTTTCCCTTTCTCTTACGGTAAATTATCAGGATCACAGTACCGATAATGCCTGCGCTGCCGATAATAACGATCGCATATATGCCGCCTTCGCTGAATATCGAGGCTGTCACTATCATTGTTGCATCGACTTCTCTCAGATCCTTTGAGCTAAGGGTGCCTCCGTCAGCTTTATAGTACTGCATCTGATACTGACTCATCCATTCAGAAATAAGCACGCTTTTTTCGGAAGTCGTTCCGACGCGGACATAGGAGTTCTTGTAAAGACCTCCGTTTATGATACGGGCAGTTCCCATATTAGCGTCCTCCAACGCAAGATTGGAAACGCCCACTCCCTTGTCGCTGGTATTGTCCTTTATGATCATAAGCCCCTTCAGGGTGATATTATAGCGGTCATCCACAAAGACTCCGCCGCCTTCCTTACCTGAATGGTTTTTTATGATCTCGCAGCTTGAAAGGGCGATATTATCATCATTGATGTATACTGCGCCGCCCTTCTCGACTGCGTCATTATTGCGGAATTTGCAGTTGTGGAATATCACTGCCCCGCCATCCGGCGGATTATCGTTTATCTTCACTGCGCCTGCGTTTTCATCGGCATGATTGTTTGCGAAGATGCAGTCATAGGCGTGAAGGGTCGTTGATTTCTCTTTCTCGGTGTCCAGAGCCGTGTAGATCGCACCGCCGTCCTCGTGGGCTTTATTTCCGGTGAAGACCACATTGTTCAGGGTGATCGTGCCGCGCTCCGAATAGATAGCGCCGCCGTCGTCCTCACTGTAGCAGTCGTCTATCGTTGCGTTTGAGATAGTGACCTCGCCATTTTCCAGGTAGACGCCTCCGCCGTAGCAGTTATTGACGCTGTCTATAGTCTTGCAGGAATATATCCTGCCGCCTGTCATGATGAATTTCGTGTCTTTGGTGTTTCCCGAAACATTTACACCGCCGCCGTCAGCATCGGTTATACAGTCGTAGATCGTTCCGCCTTCCATGTGGAATTCTCCAAACTCATCTATATGTACACCGCCGCCGGTATTGGAGCTTGCCCCGCCTGTGATAATGCCGCCCTTGACGCCGTCATATCCGGCAGACTTCGGGTTGCTGTCCCTGAGCGTGAATACAGCCATTTGCCGGACCCTGAATACATTTCCGTCACTTACCATCTCATGGTTTCTGTTGCGCTTGATATAGTGTCCGTTGAGATCGAGTGTAATATGCTGACCATATTTTATAATCAGCGATTCATCCTCCGCCCAGTCCTCACCAAGTGTAATGACTATCTCATCAGTTTTGTTTGCGATGGATACCGCGTTTTTCCATGCCTCGGAAACCGAGTCGAATTCTGTTTTTGATTTCAGCTCACCGTCGCTGAAAACCTCTACGACGGCTCCGTCCGTTACATCCTTTGCATTACTTCCGGCTGCGCTTGCTGCGGTCACTCCAAAAGAGGAGAGGAGCAGGAAAGCCACAGGAAGTGTATATAATATCTTCTTATGCTTGAATATTTTCATAATCTGCTTCCTCCTCCCGTTCAGCCTTCATTCTTTTCTTTTTGTGCTTTTTTTCTTCTTACGGAGTAGACCACTGATACTATTATGGCTATCAGCAGCGCCGCCGCTCCTATATAGATGAATAACAAATTATATGAGAATATTGATGCTGTTGTAGATGCGCCCACAGGCTTCCATACGGCGTAAAGCGTGACCACAGCGCCCTTCTCGGAAGTAAGATTTTTAACGCGCTCCTTGTCTTCATACATTTTGCCCATTCCGTCCGGCTGCGTGTTCCATGCAACAAAGGTATATCCCGATCGGGTATATTTGTTTTCATCTAATTTTATTTCCGTGTCGTATTTGGCTGTTTTGCTTGACATTGAGCCCTTTACACGAGATTTTTCTCCCTTAGGTACGTTTTTATCGTAGGTTATTTTATAATTGATAGTCTTGAGATTTGCGGTCAGAACAGCGGATTCAAATCTGAGTATGAAATCGTAATCGTTGGCTTTTTCCTCGTTTTTGATGAGTATACCGGTGCCCTCCTGAGTATATCCGGCAATATAGTATCCTGTGGGCCCCGCCAGATCAGAAACTTTTACCTTATCACCGTCATAGCCTGTCGCATGCATTACCTCCTGCCCGTCTACTATTACCGTAAGATGCAGCAGGAAATCGAACTGCACGTTTATCACATTGGTGATCTCCGGATACACGCTGCTTCCCGATTTAAAAGTAAGCTCGTAGGTGCTCTGATGATTGGTAGCGTTGGTACTGTTCAGCTTCCATTTAAGACCCGTATCATCGACAGGCTCAAAGGTATCCTCATCGGGGAAGGTTATAGATTTCATTATTGCGTTTTTGCTGTTTGCCTTCCATGTCAGACCGTACTGATCTGTCGCCTTTATGGTCACTATCTTTGTTTCTTCTTTGCGCGGATTGATCTTTTCAGCCATATCTACCTCAAAATCCTCGGGATAGGGGTATTTATCGCCGCTGATCACTACCTTGGTGTTCTTTTCTTCATCGCCGTAGACCTCGTGTACGATGTGCTGGGAAGCACAGTTTACGTCGTTTACGTAGATCTTTACGTCAGCCTCAAAATCTCTCCATGTGCCCCACGAGCCGAAGGATGTCTGAATATTTACCGCACTCGGAAAATTATCCTCGCCGCAGTCATATTCAAAGGTATATTCCTCATCCTCGTCATCAATTGATTTATAGAAATTCTCCGAGGCTTTTACTCGCTTTTCAACGCCCTTGCCCTTGTTATCCTTAGCGTAAATGTATAAATAAGCGTAATCCCACCAGTCTGCATCATCGGTAACTTTGATATTTACTTTGACGTGGTAGCTGCTGAAATCCTTATTGATCTTGCGGACGAGCTTTACCTCCAAGGTCTTTTTGTTAAGACGGGCATTGTAATCGTTGGTATCGCAGGTGAATATCGTTTCGGGAGCCGCGTCGTTATATTTGCCGTAATCTGTTGTTATAACCGCATCGTCAGTGTTTTGGGGCGGGACAAAGCCTATTGCGGAATCCTCATCGAACTTTCCTCTTATTATCATCTTTCTGAAATTCCTGAAAAGTATGTTATCCGCGCTGCCGCCCGTGGTGTTGCCGGTTATCCTTGTTTTTCCTCCCGCAAGGGTCAGAGATCCTGCATATATATATACGCCGCCGCCTCCCTTTGCCGATATGCAGTTGGTTATCTCGCAGCCCTCGATCCTCACGCCTTCGTTCGAGTCGATATACACTGCGCCGCCGAAATTGCCCGATGAGCAGGAATTGATAATACAGCCGTTAATATTAAGCGTTCCGTGGGAATTGAGTGCGCCGCCGTTTGTTTTGCAGGTATTATTCATCACTACTGTTTCCGTAAGCGAAACGACGGTCTTCTCGTTTGCCCACAAGCCGCCGCCTGCCTCTCCGGAAGCATTGTTTTCTATGGTGGACTGTGAAACGGTGAGGTTTCCCTTATGGACATATATTCCTGCGCCGCTGCTTGAGTTGTTCCCGCTGAAGCTGCAGCTTTCGCTGATCTCAGTCTTGCCGTCGGTATCCACAAATAAGCCGCCGCCTGCAGAGCTTGAATAGTTTCCCGAAACATTACATCCCTTTATGGTCATATCCTTATGATTTAAAATGCCGCCGCCGTTTATTGCGTTGGTATTATTTGTGATCTCCGATTTTTCAAGAGTCGCATTGCCCTTTGACCATATACCCGCACCGCCGCCTTTTGCCGTATTGCCGGTTATAAAGGATCTTGTGACGGTCAGGTTTCCCAGGTTGTATATTCCGCCGTCATAGGCGTCGTTATTCTCTATCCTGCAATCCGTCAGTTCGGCAGACGCCGCTGTATCTATATACAGAGCGCTGCCGTTTTTTTGTGAGCTGTTGCTATCAATGGTACATCTGTTCAGCTCAATGCTGCCGTTCTTTACAAATATCGCTCCGCCTGAATTTGCGTTATTTGCGCTCAGGCTGATATTGTAAAGCGTAAGCTTACTGTTGCCGTCAACGTAGATGCATCCGCCCTCGTTCGCTTTGCCGCCGGTCATAAACGTGGTACTGTCCGTACTCATATCATTAATGCTCAGGATCGTGCCGTTGGTCAGTCTTATTATGCCGCCTTTATCGGTTTTGCCTTGTGTTATGCGGGTGATCGTGAAGCCGTTGGTATTTATAACGTGTCTTTTTCCGTCATTGATCTCAAGGCTGCTTTCAAGCTCGATATCTCCCGAAAGATTTATTATCTCTGTACTTAAGAGGCGGGCTTTCAGCGTATTTTCGGAATCTGCTTCGCCCTCTGAATTGAAATCCTCAAAGCGCATGATAAGTCTTTCCTGGTCTTGCTTGTCGTCTTCTCTTGCCACAAGCATTGCTCTGCGGTCGAACAGCATTTCATAATCATTGCTGTTGATCTTTACGCCGTCAAAATATACACCGAAGCTCTTATAGCCCTGAGAATCCCCTGTGGAATGGAGTGTAACGCCTGATTCGACTATATCTCCGACGGATATATCTCCCACATAAATATGCAAGCCGTTTTTGTACTCTTTAGCAAAGCCGGTCAAGGCGCTCATGTTCACCGTTATTACGAGGCACAGAATAAGTGCAAGCATTGTTGACAGTATCCTTCTGAAAAGGTATGATTCTTTTTTCATCGCACTCACTTCCTTGATGGACTTGTTTCCGTTTCGGCTTATTCAGTCTGGTCTTCGTTTTTCTTTTTCATTGATTTGGTTATGATCAAGGTAATAATGACGCCCACAAGAAGTCCTGCAACTGCACCGATGGCAATAGAACCGGCAGAGAACATTGAACCCGTTGCTGCCGCTTTATTCTGTTCAGCCGTTTCTGCAAGCTCCTTTACGGTAGCCTGTTCATTTTTGAATAAT
>CADBPE010000134.1 GCA_902796475.1 uncultured Ruminococcus sp. | reverse complement strand
TGTTCAAAAATTTAAACTTTTTGATTGTAAAGCTCTGTTTATCCTGCTTTCTCGTATTCTTTCTATTCGAGTTTCACGGATTCAGGTGTTAGATAAAAAACACGGTTTTCGGGGGGGGGCGCGGGTCTCCGGCTGAGAAGCGCCGACCGAACCGACAGGCGAGACCGGTGGGACTTTTTTCTAAAAGTCCCACTGACTCGCTGCCCGCAGGCAGCGAAACTCCAAATGCTGTCGGTGCCGATTTCGCGCTTAAAGAAAAACAGGACGAAACTGCAATGCTCGCGGCTGGAAGATGATAACAGCCGCGATTTTTTATGCAGATCGTCCGTCATTACTTCGTATATCAGGATACGATATTTTTTAAGTATCGATAGTTTTCGACCAGTATTTAATGCCCCAGTTCTCAAAGCTCCATTCGTCCATATAGGGGTTGCATTCGTAATCAATGTAATAGAGCAGACCGTTTTGAACTATAAAATTAGTGGGATAATAGTCGATATTCAGTCCTGCGTTTTGGGCAAGCTGCGCCATCTCACGCACCTGCGGTAAATAGGCTTCTACAGAAATGTCATTATTGACCATGTCAGAAATAGTATCTCCGTCAATGTATTCCTTGACTATACGTTCATTTTCCATGTCTATATCGAGCATTTTGGGAATACGGATACCCGTGTCCAGAAGACGCTTATAATCATTGCGTTCGGCTTCGATTTTATTGCCGAAGGTATAGTAATCGCAAGGCTCGTGGTGTATTTGCTTTAATACCACTTGTCTGCCCTCGTGTTCAGCAAGATATGAATAGCCGCCCTTGCCCTTGCCAAGCAGACGGATGATACGGTATTCTATACCGTTGACTGTTTTCATCTCCATGATAATATCTCCTTATATGCCTTCCTATCCTGCATCCGACGGGGGCAGAAATCAAGTAAAAAAGCGATATGTCCGAAAAGAAAGCTTCACTAAATCAGTCAACTCGCACAAGCTCTATACGACGTTCCTTTTCGGATGTGATGTGGGGGGTGTCAGGCTCACGGTGGTCAGTAATCGCCCTTGAAAATTCTCCCTTTAAATATATTATTATCCTTTCGATATGATCCTTCTTTTTTGGATCATCCGAATAGTGAATGATGAACCATGAAACATTGTCATCGGTCGGGTCGTTGTTATAGTTCTCGTCAGCAAAGGTGACAGACTTCGAGAGTATCTCCTGCTTGGAGAAATAATCAAACTTGCCTCCGCCTTCCTTCCGGGTTCGGGTCGAGGCATCCAGACTGCTGCCGCTCACAGAGTCACTGATATATTGTATAACGCCTTTTTTGCATATCAGATTGCCTGAAACGCTGTAATCCTCAGCGATTATCCGCCCCTTCATGTTCAGCGCGTTCCTTTTGTGAGTGTAGGTGTAGGTGATATTATATTCTTCCGACTGCGGATGTGAATTGAAGCTGTGATCTACTGACGGCAGTATTATGTCAACGGTTTTTCCGTCATCGCCTATGGAAACGCTGCAGTTAGCCGGCATCGGATTCGACACATATTCGGGAATATCCTCGATAACGCAATAATTCATTGTGTTGTCAGAAATTATCTTCATATCGGCAGAATCAGGCTGATTAAGACGCGGCGCCTCGATCAATACCTGAGCTACGCCGTTATCGTCAGGCTCCATAAACTTCATCTCGGCTATCTTGTCATTCTTGCCAAGATCATTCATGTCACGGAAGCACATCACCGTAGGCGAGCCCATCATCATATAATGGAAGAAGGTGCAGCGGAACACTAAATTATCGCCCTTTTTGCCGCTCCACTTTGGCACGAAATTGCCCCGGGCAGGATAATAGTCGGTGTACTGCGCAGGCACGATCTTCCCGCCGCTGCTCTGTCTGGGCATGAACACCGGCTTCCCGACATATTTGTAGGCGCCGCTGTCATCCTTTACTGCAAAGTACATCGGATAGTCTACGCACTTGCTCAGATCGGCATAGCCGTAGTATGAGCTGCGGTAAAGATCAACGTCCTTGTTCAGTCTGCCGGGAACATTGAAGGCTGACTGCGAGAAATCATTTGGGTCGGACAGAGAGTTATCCACAACACGGAATTCCATCTGAATATTCATAAGAGGAATGAGCATTTCGTCAAATATCTGCTCCGCCTCGACCTGCGCGCGGTGCATATTGTAGATCACGTTTTCCCAGAAAAGCTTTTTGTGTTTGCCCAGAAGCTCGTTGACCATGTTGTTGATGTAGTCTTCCCTTATCTGCGCGGCATCCTGCGGGTAGGCGTCCTCCGGAAGCATGGCGGCAGCAGGATCCCAGCCGCGCTCGGCAAGATCGCTTCGGGCAAACGAAAGGTAAGTATCCTTGCTCATATTGAAGCATGCCTCGGCATAGTTGTGGTAAAACTCCTTGAATATTTTCTCGTAATCAGGCTCTTCCTCATACTTGTTTATAAGATGGAAAAGACCGCTGACGGCGTATCTCCATATTTTGTCTGTTTCCTTGTTCTTCATGGGGTCATCGCCGGGTATGCCCGGATCAACACCGTATTCGGCAAGCTTATTATTGATGTTATACGCAAAAAGAACATTGATGTTAGGGTCTATTGAGGTCAGCGGCTTCATGTAGCCCTTGCCCTCGCTTAACTTATCCCTGTACTGCTCGTCGCCGTAGAATATGCGCACACGGCTTTTGCCGGATGGAGTCATGTAATAATCACGGTAGACCTGCTCTACCTGACTTAACTCTCTTGGAGACATAGCTTCATTTGCGACAGCGCACCCGAACAGCACCATTCCCGCAACAGCCGCGCCAAGAGCCACGCCGCCTGTGCCGACTACCGTACCTACCACGCCGACGCCTATGCCGAGAATAGCGAGCCAGTTTTTCTTGTAGGCGTCTATCCACGAGGCGTACTTGCCCTGCTGCTCGTCGCTGCATATCTTGTCAACGGTAAGAAAATAGCTTACAAGTGTAGCGATGCCGCCCACGAGCCTTGAAACAGAGAAGCCGCCTGCCTTGGCAGCACCTTCTGCGGCTGCCTTCGCCTGATCCGACATACCTTTAAGACAAAGCTTCCGGATAATGGCCTCAAGTGAGGCTTCCGCAACGGTCAATGAACTGTTTGTATAGTCCACTACGCCATTAGCCCACATTACGGCGGTCAGCGGCGCAGAATACTGAAGCTTGTCCTGTGGTGTGCTTTTTATCTGCTTTGCAATTTCCGGAAGCAGATCGATTCCGTCAGGGAGCTTTGTGTACCTTGGGGCAACTACATTCCACATGAAGTCACGATCCCAGTCCACTTTTGAGGTCATTCTCTTTCTTGCCGAGTATACCTTGGGGTAATAGAAGGTGCCGAGAGTGTCGATCGCGGCCTGACTTTTGGCTCCGTTTTCTATTATTTCCAAAGCCATGCCCTCGGTAAAATCGTAGTAGGTAAGCTTGTCGTGCTCGGAAAAATGGTCTGTATATATCAGATAGCTGCTGCCGTCCTTGCTCACCTCGAAATAGTCACGTTCATATTTGCCCGTTTCTTTGTTTTTAGAGATAAAGCGCACATTAACGTCTTTTTCGGCGTCTCTCGGTACGCTTACAACGACTTCGTTAAAAAACTCGTCCTTACCTGACGCAAGAGAAAAGTCGTAGCCGGTCAGGGTGTATTTAGCATCCTTGTTTTCATGTACGGGAAGCTCTTTTACTATAAACGTGTCCTCTGTAAAGATCTCACAATCGTTAAATTCAACACTGAACTTTCCCGCTGCCGCCTTCGGCGCGTCCGGCGATATCTTCATCTCCGTTACGGGTGCTGCGGACAGCTCCGCTTCGGTATAGCTGTTGACGATCTCTGAGACCTTTACTGGTGTAAACAACTCTGAAGGATCTATATCCTCAAGCGGCTCATTGGCAAGCTGTTCTATCATTTCGTTGGTCATGGGCTGTCCCTCTCCGCCACCTCTGCCGCCGGTAAAAAATCCCGGAAGCCAGAAACAGGCTATGGCGCTTTCGACTGTCAGAGTCACCGACAGCGCAATTATCATTGCTGTCAGGAACGGGGATCTTTTCTTTTTTGGCGGCATCTGCGGAGGTGTGTATGGCTGCCCGTATTGCTGCGGATAGTAATTCATATCGAGTCCCCCTTGTTATATATTTGTTGACGGTATAAAAAATTGTACTTTACGTTCATTCTAACATTTTTTCCGCCGATACACAAGATAATTATTGCACTATAACGGGGTGACCACATGAAACGGAATATATATTTTCAGATAATTTATCTGAAATTCTTATACGATGCCTTAATATGCTGCCTTACGGCAGAAGATTGTTATAACAAACTTGTTAGCAGGGGACGCCCTCTTGCGGCGGCAAGCTGCCGCACCCGATTTAGTTTTTGGAAAGCTGTTTCTGTCGGAATGAAAAAATGTTTCAAAAACTAATACGGGAGCGCAGGCTCTGCGCCTGCCGCCTCTCGGCGGCGGGTTGCTTTTATCCAACCGTTAGTAGGGGACGCCCTCTTGCGCAGGGCGTCCCCTCTCAAAAAACAGTCCACCGGACTGTTTTTTGATTCACCCCTTGCGGA
>CADBPE010000133.1 GCA_902796475.1 uncultured Ruminococcus sp. | reverse complement strand
TACTTTTTCAAGATAATCGACAAAACGATCCCCGGTAGTTCCTCCTTGATAGGTTGTGTAAGCTGATTTGCCGTTCAAACGTATGGAAGATAGTGCGGAAAATACGGTTGTAGAATAATTGCATACGCCGCCGATGTTGTATGTCTTTTCAGATATAGCATTCGCCGAAGCGTCCTCCGGCAGCTTCAAAAATTGATTTCCGCAAAAAGGTTGACAAACCCGGAATGATGGTGTATAATAATCAGCAGTGTAAAGAAAAAGACTTTACAGAGAACGGTGGCGGAGGTTGTGCCGTATGTCAAAAAATTTTGAAGTGTCTGCGCTGCTCGATTACTACGGTATGCTCCTTACCGATAAGCAGCGTGAAGCGGTGGAATTTTACTATAATGATGACCTTTCTCTTGGCGAAATAGCCGAAAATCTTAATATTTCACGCCAGGGAGTGAGGGACAGCATCAAGCGCTCTGAGGCTATCCTTTATGAGGCCGAAGAAAAGCTCGGACTTATGAAGCTTGGCAGGACACTGAGCGATAGTCTTGACGTCATCAGAAAAAATATTGATGTGATAGATGAGCTGAACATCAAAAGGTACCGCTCAAACGCCATAAACGAAAGTATCAAGGTCATACTTGGAGAGCTGGAAAAGCTCAGGGAATTCTGAATAGAAAGAAGATCGGAAAAGGAGTGTGAGATATGGCATTTGAAGGATTATCCGAAAAGCTTACAGCCGCCTTCAAAAGGCTCAGAAATAAGGGCAAGCTGACCGAAAGCGATGTAAAAAGCGCAATGCGTGAGGTCAGAATGGCTTTGCTCGAAGCGGACGTAAACTATAAAGTGGCAAAGGATTTTACAGGCAAGGTCACGGAAAGAGCAGTGGGCGCCGATGTAATGGAAAGTCTTACGCCTGCCCAGATGGTCATTAAGATCGTTAACGAAGAACTCACCGAGCTTATGGGTTCGCAGGAGAGCAGGATAAACTTTGCTTCCAAGCCGCCTACAATCATTATGATGTGCGGACTTCAAGGCTCAGGAAAAACAACGCACAGCGCAAAGCTGGGCAAAATGCTCAAAAAGCAGGGACACCGTCCGCTGCTTGCAGCCTGCGACGTTTACAGACCCGCAGCTATCGAACAGCTGAAGGTAGTAGGCTCTCAGGCGGGAGTCGCCGTGTTTGAAATGGGTCAGGAGGATCCTGTGAACATTGCAAAAAAAGCCGTCAGACACGCAAAGGACTACGGCAACGACATCGTTATCCTTGATACCGCCGGACGTCTGCATATTGACGAGAAGCTCATGAACGAGCTTAAAGAGATAAAGCAGGAGGTCAAGCCTGACGAGATACTTCTTGTGGTCGACTCTATGACCGGTCAGGACGCCGTAAATGTTGCAAAGTCGTTTGATGACCTTCTGGATATAACGGGCGTTATCCTTACCAAGCTTGACGGCGATACACGAGGCGGCGCGGCTCTCTCGGTAAAGGCAGTGACCGGCAAGCCCATCAAGTTTGCGGGCATAGGCGAAAAGCTCAACGACATAGAGGTGTTCCACCCCGACAGAATGGCTTCAAGAATACTTGATATGGGTGACGTGCTCACGCTTATCGAGGACGCCGAGAACAGACTGGATCAGAAAAAAGCCGAGGAAATGGCAAAGAAGTTCCAGCAGAACAAGTTTGATATGAATGACCTTTACGAGCAGATGCAGCAGATAAAGAAGCTCGGTTCGATAAAGGGAATACTTTCAAAGCTTCCCGGTCTGGGCAAGCAGATAAAGGACATGGACTTTGACGAGAGGGCTATGGACAGAGTAGGCGCTATGATACAGTCTATGACAAAGCAGGAGAGAGAGGATCCGAAGATCATCAATCCCTCACGCAAAAAGCGTATCGCAGCCGGCAGCGGCATGAAGGTCGAGGACGTCAACCGCCTGATGAAGCAGTTTGAAGAGATGCAGAAGTTTATGAAGAGCATGAACTCAAGGGACAAGTACGGCAGAAAGAAACGTCTGCCCGGACTCGGCGGCATGCCGATCAATCCCGCTCTCCTTCACGGACAGGGCGATTCCAAGCGCAAGAAATGATCCCTTTGTCAGCGTGATATATACGAAGTCAGCTCACCGATACTGTATGGGCTGACGCGGTCGGACGATAAGCCCGTTTCTGAGCATTGGCGCAGTCATTGGGGCATATCGCAAAAATGACGGGGCAATGCCCCTGTAATAAGTCTTTCATCCAATATTCTATTGGTGAAAATATAAAAACAAAAGACAGTGCAAAAGCACAAAGTCAGAATTTATGGAGGTAATTTCAAAATGGCAGTAAAGATCAGACTTCACCGTGTAGGCGCAAAGAAGGCTCCCTTCTATCGTGTAGTTGTAGCGGATTCCAGATATCCCCGTGACGGCAGATTCATCGAGGAGATCGGCACATATCATCCCATGCAGAAGAACGACGAGGAAGTATTCAAGGTAGACGCTGAGAAGGCTCAGCAGTGGATCAGGAATGGCGCTCAGCCCACCGATACAGTAAAGGCTCTGATGAAGAAGAACAACATCATCTGATGCTTGTTGCTCGGAGGGAAAAATGGAAGAATTACTTGTTTCTATCGTAAAAGGTCTTGTAGATAAGCCCGACGCCGTGAATGTGACCGTTGACGGGAAAAACGATGAGGGTATCACAGTGTACCACCTTCATGTTGACGAAGCAGACATGGGCAGGGTGATCGGCAGACAGGGCAGGATAGCCAAGGCGATCCGCACTGTTATGAGAGCCGCAGCCGCAAGATCGGATGAGAAGATCCAGGTCGAGATCGACTGATAACTAAGGGAAGCCTTTGCGGGTTTCCCTTTTTTCAATATCATGGTCAGTATGCAGGCATATTCCCGTCACAGCGCCTGCTGTACGGGAGAACGGATCATTCTTTGATAAGGAGGAGTTATTTTGAAAAAACAGTACATCGAAGCCGGCAAGATCGTCGGTACTCATGGTCTGAAAGGCGAGGTGCGCATAGATCCATGGTGTGACAGCGCCGCCTTTCTCTGCCGTTTCAAGCGGCTTTTTGATGCTTCCGGCAGCGAAATGAAGATCATCGGAGCAAAGGTGCATAAAAATATAGCGATAATCCACTTTGCCGGAGTTGATGCCGTTGAGCAGGCGGATATGCTGCGGGGCAGGATCGTCTATATCGACCGCAATGACGTCCGTTTGCCCAAAGGCACACACTTTATTCAGGATCTTATGGGGCTTTCGGTAGTCGATGCCGACACGGGCGCTCTCTACGGCAAAATAACAGATGTTATCAAGACGGGCGCAAATGACGTTTATCAGGTGACTAACGAGGGCAGGGATTACCTTGTGCCGGTCATTCCGGATATTGTTGTCGAAAAGGACGTTGACGGCGGTGTTATCCGCATAAGACCGATAAAGGGGATCTTTGACGATGAGGATTGACATTATCACCCTGTTTCCGGAAATGTGTGACGCCGTTCTCAGTGAAAGCGTCATAGGCAGGGCAAGGCGCAAGGGTGCCGTCGAGCTTGAATGTCACCAGCTTCGTGATTTTGCCTTTGACAAGCATAAGCGTGTGGACGATTCTACCTACGGCGGCGGTATGGGCATGCTTATGATGGCTGAGCCTATCGCTCTCTGCTTTGAGGATCTGTGCGAAAGGCTTGGCAAAAGACCGCACTTTATCTATATGTCGCCCAAAGGAAAGGTGCTTACCCAGCAGCGTGTGCGTGAACTTGCGCAGCTTGATAACATAGTCATTCTCTGCGGACATTACGAGGGTGTTGACCAGCGTGTTCTTGATGAACTTGTAGATGAGGAGATCTCCATAGGCGATTTCGTTCTTACCGGCGGAGAGCTTCCTGCGCTTGTTCTTGCCGACAGTGTGAGCCGCATGATACCCGGTGTTCTTTCCGATGACCTTTGCTTTGAAGAGGAGAGCCACTATAACGGTCTGCTCGAGTACCCGCAGTATACGAAACCGGCTGTATGGCGCGGAAAAGAGGTCCCGGAGGTGCTTCTCAGCGGACATCACGCAAACATTGAGCAATGGCGTCGGGAAAATTCGCTTCTTGAAACCGCCCGCCTGCGTCCCGATATGCTAAAGTCTGCCGCGCTTACCGAGAAGGATATAAAGTTCCTCAGATCAAAGGGTATAATATAGCAAGTAAGAGCATTTTAGTGTTATATATGTTTGCCAGATATTATCCAGAACTGGCAGCAGTTTATTGAATTTAACGGTTTTTGCAGCGTTTTTTTACTGGTAAATACTTCCGATAAAGAATAATACAGCCAATCATAATTCTATAACGGAATGAAGCGGCAATATTTTTGGCAATGATGTATGAATATACAGCTTATTTGTTTAATTCATCTGCACTAATGTTGAAGATAATTTACATAGTTTACAAAAATTTTCGGAATATTGTCAAAAATATTCGTTAATATGCCGAGTGCTCTCAAAATAGTGTGAAAAATCACGAAATCAGCAGCCATAATGTGCATAAATTTCCAGATTTGCCGTAAATTCTTACACAAAAATTGGCAAAAAACCAAAAATATTCTTTATCAAGCATAAAAATTTTCCACAAATATAGCAAACTGCACAAAAACCGGCTTTAATCAAATAATTGTAATCGTACATAAATCCAAAGTTTCAGAAAACAGTTGAATATTGCTCAAATTATGCTATAATTGTAATATAAATCAGGGAACCCGAAGGAACAGATATCGGAAGCCCTGATGAATGTTAAGGGGATATATTTTTTCTTGAGGAGGAATATGAATGTTCGTAAAAGAAGTAATGGTTCAGAATCAGGTAGGTCTTCATGCTCGTCCTGCAACCTTCTTCATCCAGAAGGCTAATGAATTCAAGTCTTCAATATGGATCGAGAAGGAAGAGAGAAGAGTAAACGCAAAGAGCCTTCTTGGCGTTCTTTCACTCGGTATTGTCGGCGGCACCACGATCAAGGTCATGGCTGACGGCGCTGACGAAGAGACAGCAGTTGAAAGTCTTGTAAAGCTGATCCAGTCAGGTTTTTCAGAGTAATATTACTCCCCGCACACAAAGGCATCGTCGAAAGACGGTGCCTTTTTTTGCTGTGCATATTAAGCGGGTGAGGCGGCGTTCCTGCTGTTTGCTTCACAAAAAAACCACCTGCATAGCAGGTGGCGGGTGTCCGGCGGAAACAGGTACCGATCTGATTCAGCCTTTATTCCTGATATATTCGTCGATCGCTTTTGCTGCGGCTTTGCCTGCGCCCATTGCAAGTATCACCGTTGCGGCGCCGGTAACGGCATCACCGCCCGCATAGACGGCTTCACGGCTCGTAAGTCCGCCCTCGCTGTCAGTTACGATACATCCGCGGCTGTTCGTTTCAAGTCCGGGCGTAGTTGAGCGGATAAGCGGGTTCGGACTGGTGCCGATGGCAATTATCATGGTGTCCGCCTCAATGGTGAACTGACAGCCCTCTTTGACAACAGGACGCCTTCTGCCGCTTGCGTCAGGCTCGCCAAGCTCCATGCTGTCGCATCTTACGGCGCAAACCTCGCCGTTTTCGTCACCGATGATCTCCACAGGATTGCACAATGTCTTGAAGACAATGCCCTCCTCCATTGCATGCTCGACCTCCTCCTTACGGGCGGGAAGCTCCTCCATGCCTCTGCGGTACACAATATACACCTCTTCGGCGCCCATTCGCATTGCGCAGCGCGCGGCGTCCATAGCCACGTTTCCGCCGCCTGCAACAACTACCTTCCGGCTGTGCCTGATCGGTGTTTTGCTGTCCGGCTTATATGCCTTCATCAGGTTGATCCTTGTAAGGTACTCGTTTGCGGAGTACACGCCCTTCAGGCTCTCGCCGGGAATATTCATAAATCTTGGCAGACCTGCGCCGCTGCCGATATATACGGCTTCGTTGCCCATATCAAAAAGCTCGTCTATGGTAAGCACCTTGCCGATGACCATATTTGTTTCAATATCAACGCCCAGCGCCTTGAGATCGTCGATCTCCTTCTGAACGATATTCTTCGGCAGACGGAACTCCGGTATGCCGTATACCAGCACGCCGCCCGCAAGATGCAGAGCCTCATATATTGTTACCTTATATCCCAGCTTTGCCAGATCGCCCGCCGCCGTAAGTCCGCTGGGACCTGCGCCGATGACCGCGACCTTATGTCCGTTCGCTTCAGGTACGGCGGGCGTTGCGGTACAATGCTCCCTGTGGTAATCGGCAACGAATCTTTCCAGTCTGCCGATACCCACGCTTTCGCCCTTGATACCCCTTACACACTTGCTCTCGCACTGTCTTTCCTGCGGACAGACTCTGCCGCACACCGCCGGAAGAGAGCTTGACTGAGCGATTATCTTATATGCGCCCTCCATATCCTCGTTTGCGACTCTTTCAATAAATGCGGGAATATTTATAGCCACCGGACAAGCAGTAGTACAGGGCTTGTTTTTGCAGTTCAGACAGCGTTTTGCTTCGTTCACTGCCATATCGTATGTGTAGCCCAGGGCTACCTCCTCAAAGTTTCTTCTTCTGACCATAGGATCCTGCACCGGCATGGGACATTTTTCATTGCTCATATTTTTTGCCATATTACTGCACCTCCTTTTTCATAAGAGAGCAGCCCGCTTCACGGGCATGAGTTTCAAAATCTCTGTACATGGTGCCTCTGTGCATAGCCTCGTCAAAGTCCACCAAATGACCGTCAAAATCTGGACCGTCCACGCAGGCAAACTTTGTTTCGCCGCCGACTGTCAGTCTGCATCCGCCGCACATACCTGTACCGTCTATCATTATCGGGTTCATGCTTACTATTGTTTTGATGTTGTACTTTTTGGTAAGCACGCACACGAATTTCATCATAATGAGAGGACCTATTGCAATGACCTCATCATATTGATTGCCCTCGTTTATAAGCTGCTCCAGAGCGTTTGTCACAAGGCCCTTTGTTCCGCAGCTGCCGTCGTCTGTCATGATGCGCAGCTCGCTGCTTGCAGCCTTGAACTCGTCCTCAAGAATGACAAGATCCTTATTGCGGAAGCCGATTATGCTGTGTACCTCGCAGCCCATAGAGCTGAGCTTTTTAGCGATGGGGTAGGCGATAGCGCAGCCCACGCCGCCGCCGATGACCGCTACTTTTTTTAGTCCCTCAACCTCGCTCGGTCTGCCCAGCGGACCCACAAAATCATGCAGACATTCGCCTTCGCTGAGTGTATCAAGCTCCATCGTAGAGCCGCCGACTATCTGATAGATAATGGTCACGGTACCCTTTTCCCTGTC
>CADBPE010000132.1 GCA_902796475.1 uncultured Ruminococcus sp. | reverse complement strand
TGTTCAAAAATTTAAACTTTTTGATTGTAAAGCTCTGTTTATCCTGCTTTCTCGTATTCTTTCTATTCGAGTTTCACGGATTCAGGTATGATTTCTTCTGAGTCTTCGCCGCAGAAATCCCACAAAAAACAACTGTAAAGGAATGAGGACATGACAGAACAGGAAATAATAATATTATCAGGCAGTACGAATATATTCCTAAAAAACTGCTGAAAAAGCTGCTTTGCAGAAATGACAGCAAGAATGAAGATTATCTTGAACGAAGGCTGAGATATCTTTCTGAGATCAGATGCATTGAATATCTTAAAAATGAGGACGCGTACTGTGTTCCTGTTTTTTCAGGCAAGGTCAATAAGGACCGACTGAAAACCTTATGGCTGCCGACTCAGTTTAAAGATGTATCTTGAAGTCACAGCTATCAATCTGTGTTTGTCAAGTAAATAATGCATAGAAGGGGCTCCAAAAAGTACATAGGTACTACAGCACCCGGTTTATTTATTAACGAGCCTTAATTGTGTAAATCGGGAGACCCTGAATTGTATTTTCGGAGCACTTTTACGGTGCCCTCGAATTTCACTTTGGGAGCCCCCAAGATGTATTTTTGAAGCCCCTGAATTGTATTTTGGGAGCTCTTTTTAATCAGATCAGATAAATCTGCTAATAGATTCTGAACCAGAGGCAAAAGCAGCCACCGCGAAGCGGCTTGCCCTTGACCTTTAGCGAATGAGAAATGCTACAATGGGCTTTGCGACAGTGTGCTCAGGATAATCTGCTAATGAGTTCCTCACCGTCGGCAAAGCCTGACAGTATTTCTCATTGCGAGGTCAAGGGTGGCGGACGGTTCGCATAGAAGTTACGGCATCATATCTTCCGTAATTCTTCTGCCGGAAATGAAATCCATTACCATTCCGCGCTCATCAGCAATGAGAGAGGGATTGCTGTAGGGAGAATTTCCTTCTGCGATCCACTCGCACAGGGCTTGGTGTTCATTATCTGTCATTGCTGTATTTTCTGCATATCTGTCGTATTCAAGCATGAGATATTCACGCAACTCTGCAGATACATCTGTGCTGAAATGTATTCTTTCTGTCACGATCTTCACACATCCTTCTTGTTTCTGCGGCGGTTCATCGACTGTGTGAGCCGGTAGCTTTCGCCTGAGAAGATGATGATGTGTGAATGATGAATCAGACGATCAACAAGCGCTGCTGTCAGCCTGTTGTCACCAAAAACAGTGTTCCATTGTGAAAACTCCAAATTAGAAGTAATAATCAGACTTTTTCGCTCATAACAATCGGAGATCACTTGAAAAAGCAGCTCTGCAGCATCCTTATGAAGTGGTACGAAGCCGATCTCATCAATGACGAGCAACTCAGTCTTTTTCAGGGTGTTCAGAAAGCTGTTAAGCGTTCCTTTGTTGTTTCTTTCCAGCAGGATATTTGCAAGCTCTGCTGCCGCAAAGATCTATGCCCGTAACGGTCCGCCCTGCACATCCTCCGCACTGGCAGGCGGCGATCCGTTTCACTTTACCTCGCTTAACGATGAGTAGGGCAGTCTTTACGGTACTTCATCGGCTAATGGCGGCGGCATCGGCAGTAAATACCGAAGGCGGCAGGCAGGAATCAGTTGCGGCAGCGCATACCTCAAATCTGAATAATTACATAAATAACCGAAGTACCGAACAGATCGCTATTGTAAACGCTGCTCGTAATGAACATGCCAACCGAGGCGGAACGGAAACAAGGGGCGGTGACAGCTATATCGAAGCCCTGACACCCGATCAGGTATCACGCCCGGAATCAAGCGGTTCAAGCGAGTCTATGAATATAAACTGGAGCAGTCATTTTGTCGGGCAGATAATGACAAATGCCGGAATTGATACAGCATTATGGAGCAGTAATGTTTCCACCTTTGCAACCAATCTGCACAGCGAGGAAAGGTTCAGTCTGCCTGACAATTAT
Source organism: uncultured Ruminococcus sp. (assembly GCA_902796475.1). GTDB lineage: Bacteria > Bacillota > Clostridia > Oscillospirales > Acutalibacteraceae > UBA1213. The sequence continues at coordinate 1,143 of CADBPE010000132.1, read as the reverse complement.
ATTCCCAGAGTCGGGGATATTATCTTTTGGGGAAGACCTCAGCGTTCTCTTACAGCAGGACAGGCTATCCGTGCAAGCTATTGCGGTATTTTTACTCAAGTCGAGATGGTAACGAATCATACGGAAATAAACGCGATGAGGATAACGGTTATCGAAGGAGATGTCGAGGGCGGCAGACGAAACGGCAATTACGACCACAGCACTGTTTATGTTGATTCATATACATACGACCTGTATAACACGCAGGGCAACAATCACCACGGCGGCACTTATGATCAGATAATCGGCTATGGAACAATAGCATCGGATATTGAAGCAGTCGAATCCACCGCCTATACTTCCGATTATGAAAACCTTGTTTACACTATAAATTTGACATCGACATTTGACGCTGCCATTGCACAGCAAAGGAGAACAATGCTATGAGAAACATGATGAATGAGTATCTTGGAAATGATAACAGTGACAACCACCTTGGATGCAGTTAAGTGGATAAAGCGTGAAAGACTGGAGGCTGAATTCAGAGACGGAATTATTGATCAGGATCATGTGATCCCGCTTCTTAAGGATCTTCATCCGGGAAAAGGGAAAGATCTTAAGGAATAAGCCGAGATAAGAGAGGCATTGACATAAATGTCGGAAAATATATTCAAGAACACATAACGTGATTTTTGTTTAAAAGTGCCATTTGAAAAGCTATTTTATTAGTGATAGAATATAGTTAAACCAACGTGTAGCAAATTACTGCGTAAATCCAGTTGTTTGCTGCACGATTTTTTTACAGGAGGTGACAAAGCTTGAAACGAGTGAAAGCAGCATGTATCTGTCAGACACTTCATTTTTTGCTGAAAGACGGTTATGCACATGAATACGCGATAAAAACAGTGAGATCTGAGGTCGAACAGTATAAAGCATCACTAGAAAGAAACAGAACAAAATATAAGATCGTCAGCGAAGATACACAAACGGACGGTTCTGTTATTATCAAGGTGATAAAGCAGTACAATACAAGTCCGGTCGGAGATTATCTTGACTAAAAGGAAATACTCACACATTACAGCGTGTTGCCATAGGCGTAAATCCGGCTTATGGGGACACGCTGTTTTATTTTGAAAGGGCGCATCATTTTATGGAAAAAGGTTC
>CADBPE010000131.1 GCA_902796475.1 uncultured Ruminococcus sp. | reverse complement strand
CTGCGGAGCGCGACCAAAGGCTCTGCCTTTGGAAACCGCAAGCCTTTGAAAAGGCTTGAGCGAAACTTTTGTGTTGTGGTTTTTTGGGGCTTTGTGTTGTGGCTTTTTTTGGCTTTGTGTTGTGGTTTTTTTGGGCTTTGTGTTGTGGTTTTTTTGGGCTTTGTGTTGGGCTTTCGTGTTGTGCTTTGGGGGCACTTTACGGCATCGTTTCCATCAGCGCGGTCAGATCCCTTGTTATCAGATATCTGCGGGCACGGGCGCAAAGCGGAAACCCGTAGGGCGCACTTGCTATGTAACTCAAAAATTTGTCGGCAGTGGCAGAGTCTCCGAGCAGCGCTGTGGTAAGTCCTACATTGTAATAAAATGCAAGCTTGCTGTATCCGATAGTCTCTTCAAGACGGGAATCCTGCCGGGACAGCTCAAGCGCAAGCTGACGCAGCTTCAAAGCCGTGTTCTTGTCGGCAGCGGACTGCTCAGGAGAACTTACATATAACCGAAGCTCCGCAAGGGCATAATCGCAGCGCAAAAGACAGTCTTTTTTAGATTCGTACTTAGGAAAGATCGGTGAACGTATAAGAGCATATATCTCGGCGATAAGCTCGCTGACATATCTCATGTCATGCGTTTTTTCCTTCAGCGCAAGCACTGCCGTCAGATATATGTATCTGTAATAGGCGTTGCCGTACATTTCTACGAGAGAACGCGCCTGCATCAGGACACTGCGGCATTCCTCGGTCTTTTCAAAGGCGCAGCATACATAAGCGGTGTTGAGCATAACGACCATGCGGCTGCTGCGGAAACAGCGGCGGGCGATCTTTATCTGTCGGGAATACCATTTGTCAAAATCTTCTGCAGTGCATGATATTGAACCGTAGTAAAGCTTCTTTGCGCCAAAATGGGCAAGTATTGCCGTCATAAACGATATTACCACAAGTATTCCGGCGGGCAGAACTGCGCTTTGATAGAATATGACAGCTATGACGGTGCTTATTATAAGTACGATCAGTGACACAATGTACAGCACAGCTGTTGATAAAAAACAGAATATCATTTATTTACCTCCTGCGCTCTCGATTATAGTTTCTGAAAGACAGTACCTTTCAGCATGGAAAATCGTTTCAAAAACTAATACTGCACCGGCAGCTTGCCGGCAGTTTATCCATGCGGAAAGATACGGCATTGCGGCGGTTATTTTTCTCCTGAGTTTTTTGTGCTCAACGTCCGCACCTTCTCCGCATCGGCAAGCACTGCGCGGCGCAGCTCATCAAGACCGGAGAATTTCTGCTCAGGGCGCACAAAATAGTCAAGCCGGAGATCAAGCGTTCTGCCGTAAAGCTCGGAGCCTGAGTATTCGGGCATCCATGTTTCTATTGAAACGGATGACGACCCGACTGTCGGTTTAATGCCGATGTTCGTTACACCCCGGTAAAGGGTGCCGCCTATATTTACGGTAGATGCATAAACGCCGAAAAGCGGTTTTACAAGTCCCTGGGGCATCTGCTGGTTTATGGTGGGAAAGCCAAGAGTGCGCCCAAGCTGTCTGCCGTGTATGACGGGCAGGCAAAAGCCGTATTTCCTGCCTAACATGGCGTTGGCTGAGGGAATATCCCCCTCTGCGATACAGCTCCTTATCCGTGTGGAGCTTATCGGCTTGCCGTTATAGCAAAGCTGGGGCTGAGTGGTTTCTGTAATGCCAAAGCGTCTTGCGAGCGCAGAAAGCATATCGCCGTTGCCCTTTGCGCCGTTGCCGAAATGATAGTTGAAGCCGCAGCCGGTATGCTTTGCGTTGAAGCAGCCGATAAGTATGTCCTCAACAAAGCGTTCGGCTGTTATGGTGCGGATCTCGGTAAAGTCTATCAGATATACCCTTTCCACATTCAGCGATCCGAGCAGGCTGAGCTTTTCGTCCATTGTAATAATGCCCCTCGGCTCCTCACCGAGAAGGACAGTTCTGGGACTTTGCAGCAGCGTAAAGACCGCCGGCACAAGACCATGTTTATGCGCATAGTCCACCGCTTCTGTTATAACTGCCTGATGCCCTCTGTGTATTCCGTCAAAGTAGCCGAGAGCGGTGGAGGTAGGCTCCTTCGAGGGTACAAGCTCTTTAATTATTTCCATTATTATTCACCGTTGTTTTCCCGGAGAAGATCAGCTCTCAAAGAGCTTTCTGAATTTCAGTTCTCCGTTTGTAAGGTCGGCGCTGGCAAGACCTATAAAGCTGCCGCCGTACTCTCTTATGCGGAGCATTTCGCCGCCTGCAAGTTCGGGCAGACCTTTTATCCTGTCAATGTCAAGCGAGCCGCCGTTTTTAAAGCGAAATGCCTGCTTAGCGCTTATCTGAACTGCCCTGTACTCCGAGAAAATGCTTTCTACGGGTCTTATCAGAGAGAGAAGCGCATCACGGTCATCGTCTGCGAGTCTGCGTATCTCACTGAGCGGAGTGGCTTCGCTTATGTCAAAGCCGCAGGCTTTAGTGCGCCTTAGGGCTGTCATTACACAGCCGCAGCCCAGAAGCTTTCCTATATCGTCGCATATACTGCGTATGTATGTACCTTTTGAGCAGCTTATTTTAAGAGTGCCGCAGCGGCTCTGCTCGTCAAATGAGGTAAGCTCAAGCATTCCTATATGTACGGGACGGGCTTCTCTCTCTGTTTCAATACCCTTTCGTGCAAGTTCGTAAAGCCTTACGCCGTCCTTGGAAACAGCCGAATACATGGGCGGCAGCTGCATTATATCCCCTCTGAACTGCGGCAGAAGACCTTCTATCTGTTCTCTTGATGCGCCTGCATCGCTTCGGGTCAGCACTTCGCCTGTAATATCGAGCGTATCGGTCGTAAGACCAAGCTGAAAAGCCGCCTCGTATTCCTTATCGGTATCGGGCAGCAATGACTGAGCCTTTGTGGCGCTGCCTAAAAGTATCGGCAGCACACCGGTCGCCATAGGATCAAGAGTCCCGGTGTGACCCGCCTTTCTCTCACGGACACAGCCCCTGACGATAGCAACAACGTCAAACGAGGTGTGATCCTGCGGTTTGTCTATCAATAATATCCCGTTCATATTTGTTTTCCGATCACCTTTTCAATAGCTTCTGCGATCAATTCCTTTGTTTCTTCGGGAGAGGCTTCTATGCTGCATCCGGCAGCGCCCTTGTGTCCGCCGCCTCCGAAAAGCCTGCATATTTCCGAAGCGTCAACTCCGTCGGAAGCCCTTACGGATATCCTGCAAAGCCTTTCCCCCTTCTGCTTGATTGTCACGCCTGCCATAACGCCCTCTATCTGTCGGGGCAGAGAAACGATATACTCTGTTTCGCTTTCGTCGGCGCCGGTAGACTTCATCATTTCGGTGGTCAGGGTGATAATTGCTATTTTGCCGTCCATGCGGTAATCTATCGTTTCGATCGCCCGTTTTTCAAGCTCAAGCTGAGCCTTGCTCTTGGTGTCGAACATAAGAGTGCTTATAAGGTAGTTCCTGGCGCCCCGGTCGATCATCTCTGCGGCTGCGCGGAACGTATCGGCGCTTGTATTGCGGAACTTGAAGCAGCCTGTATCGGTAGATATGCCCGTGAAAAGAGCGTCTGCAGCAGGCGCATCGATTTCTGTACCCAGAAGCGGGATAAGTCTTGCGACTATCTCGGCGCAGGAGGCGGCGTTGGGTTCTACATGACTGTATTTCGCAAACTTTGTGTTAGACCCGTGATGATCTATGCAAAGATCAACGGAATCCTTATAGACCTCTAACTTGTCTCCGAAAAGCTGAGGAGCCGCTATATCTGCAGAAACTATAAAGTCCGGTTCAAAGTCCTGAGGCTCAATGCTGTCGGTAATGTATCCGTACTTTGCAGGGATAGGGTCGGAGCATATCGCCTGAGCCTTTTTTCCGGCTTTGCGCAGAGCAAGGCACAGAGCATATCCGGAGCCTATCGTGTCGCCGTCCGGAGACTTGTGCATCAGTATGAGGATATTATCATGTTCAAGAAGCAGTGCGGCGGCTTTTTCAAGTGTGATATCTTCCATGCTTATTCATCACCATCTTCAGTTTCGTCGTTGTCGGTTTCTTCCGGATCGGTGTTTTCGTCACCTGTCTGCGTGTACTGCAGGTTGTTGAGTATTTTTGAGATGTTTGCGCTGTACTCAATGGAATCGGTTGCTTCAAATGCCAGCACAGGCGCATATCTGAGTTTGAGCCTTACTCCAAGCTCGTGACGTATGAAGCCCTGAGCGTTTTTCAGCGCCTTGACTGCCTCCTTTGCCACCGGCAGACCGTTCATTGAGCTGATATAGACCTTGCTGTAAGAAAGGTCGTGCGCTGTTTCGCACCTTACCACGCTGATAATGCCGTTGTGGAGCCTTGGGTCCTTCATCTCTCTGAGTATTGCAGAGATCTCCCTCTGTATGTCTTCGGACATTCTGTCCGCTCTGAAATTTGCCATTATATTTACCTCCGAAATAATATCTGTTGTTCTGAGCGTTACTCACGGACAACGCTCACCGAGTTGAAATATGTCACCGCATCAAGCTCGGAAAGTCCAAGCAGCCGCTTTTCGACATATTCGCTTACATAAGCAAGGCGGCCGTTTACATTTACTGCCATGCCCTGTTCGGTATCCTCCCATTTGCCGCCGATGTTCGCTATGATAAGTATGCCCAGATATGCGCTCACGCTTTCCGCTATACTGCCGTTTTCCGACGAAAAGAAATTATCCTGCACAACGCCTCTTTCAAAAGCGTCGATGACCTCCTCCAGAGCAGCCACCGATCTTTCGCCGGTATCGAGTGAGATACCCAGCTTTTTGTGCGTGAATTGTACAAAATCGAGAGCCTTGCCCAGCATGACAAGCTCAAGCGTTACCAGATCTGTATTGCCTTTTTTTATCAAATCGAACTGATGTTCATAAAAATGTTCAAGCTCGGATATTTCGCCTGAATAGTTGATCCTTTTGCTTTGTTCATTGTCCAGTCGTTTCATTTCGGACACCGCCTTTTTATATGATGAAGCTATTATAACACATTTTTTCCCTTTTTCATATAGCAGGACGGAAAATTTTTGTTCATGGAAAGCTTACTCATTCAAAAACCGTCAAAAACCATGAAATCGTGAAATTCTGTTGTTGATTTACGGAATAAAGTATGCTATAATAAACTGTATTCCTGTAGAAATATATATGAGGTGAACTTAAAAATGGGCTTTAAAGCATGGTTTAACGGCCGCAACAGCCGCAGAGAACTAAAAAAAATACAGCCTTTAGTCGATAAGGTATTCGAGCTTGAGGAAAAATATCAGAAATTCTCCGATGATGAACTCAGAGCGGAAACCACCCGCTTTCAGGAAATGTTCAAGGAAGAAGGCATGACCAACGAGAAAAAGGATCAGATACTCGATCAGATACTTCCCGAGGCTTTTGCTGTCTGCCGTGAGGCTTCATGGCGTGTGCTTGGCATGAAGCATTTCCGTGTGCAGGTCATCGGCGGCATTATCCTTCACAGAGGACGCATAAGCGAAATGAAGACCGGTGAAGGCAAGACCCTCGTTGCTACTCTTCCGGCATATCTTAACGCTCTTGCGGGCGACGGCGTTCATGTAGTTACCGTCAACGAATATCTTGCAAAGCGTGACGCTGAGTGGATGGGCAAGATATACCGCTTCCTTGGCCTTACCGTTGGCATACTTCAGCATGACTGCACCAACGAACAGCGCAAGGTGGCTTATAATGCCGATATTACATACGCTACCAATAACGAGCTGGGCTTTGACTACCTGCGTGACAACATGGTGGTTTACAAGGAAAACAAGGTGCAGAGAGGTCATTCCTTCGCTATCGTGGACGAGGTGGACTCGATCCTTATCGATGAGGCGAGAACACCGCTTATCATTTCCGGTCAGGGCGACAAGTCTACCGATCTCTACGAGAGAGCGGACGAGCTTGCAAAGACCATGAAATATCTGAAAATAACCGAGACCGACAGCAAAGAGGATAATGACGAGGAATATATCGAGGCAGGCATCGACTATATAATTGATGAGAAGGCAAAGACAGCCACGCTTACCCCCGTAGGCGTAAAGAAGGCTGAGGCATTCTTCAATATCGAGAACCTTTCCGATCCGGAAAATATGACTATCGCTCACCACGTCAATCAGGCTATAAAGGCTCGCGGCGTAATGAGAAGGGATATAGAGTATGTTGTAAATGAAAAGGGCGAGGTCATCATCGTCGATGAATTTACAGGTCGTCTTATGTACGGCAGACGCTATAACGAAGGTCTGCATCAGGCTATCGAAGCAAAGGAAGGCGTAAGCGTACAGCGTGAGAGCAAGACCCTTGCAACGATAACCTTCCAGAATTTCTTCCGTCTGTACCGCAAGCTTTCCGGTATGACAGGTACGGCTATGACCGAGGAGACCGAGTTCTCTGAAATTTACCATCTTGATGTTATCGAGATACCCACCAACAAGCCGATACAGAGGATCGACTTCCCTGATGTTATCTTCAAGACAGAACACGGCAAGTATATGGCTCTTATCAGCGATATCATGGAGGCCAATCAGAACGGTCAGCCCGTTCTTGTCGGTACCGTATCCATCGACAAGTCTGAGGAACTGAGCAATATGCTCCGCAAGAAGGGCATAAAGCACAACGTCCTCAACGCAAAGCAGCATGAGAAGGAAGCGGAGATCATCGCTCAGGCAGGTAAGCTTGGCGCTGTTACCATCGCTACCAACATGGCAGGCCGTGGTACGGATATCAAGCTTGGCGGCAATGATGAATTCCTTGCAAAAGCGGAAATGAGAAGAATGGGTTTCTCCGACGAGCTTATAGAAGAAGCTACCGGATATGCCGAAACCGACGATGAAGAGATCATCAAGGCAAGGGAAACATTCCGTGAGCTGCTTGCAAAGTATAACAAGGAAACAGAAGCGGAAGCCGAGAAGGTAAGAGAAGCAGGCGGTCTGTTTGTAATGGGTACCGAGCGCCATGAGTCAAGACGTATCGACAACCAGCTCCGCGGACGTTCCGGACGTCAGGGAGACCCCGGCGCAAGCCGTTTCTATCTTTCGGCGGAGGATAATCTGCTCAGACTGTTTGCCGGCGACAGGATCGCAAATATTATGAACAGAATGCCCGGTGAAGAGGACACTCCCCTTGAGAGCAAGCTTCTTTCAAATACTATCGCCAGCGCTCAGGCAAAGGTCGAGGCAAGGAACTTCAGCATAAGAAAGAGCGTACTCGACTTCGACGATGTTATGAACCGTCAGCGTGAGATCATCTATACACAACGTGACCAGGTGCTTGACGGCGAGAACCTGAGAGAAACAATAATCAAGATGATACCCGATACCGTTTCGGCAAAGATCGCAGAATATCTGCCCTTTGACGAGAAGGACGAGTGGAACCTCAAGGGTCTCAGGGAATCACTCAAGGGCTGGATCATTCCCGAGGACGACGAGGAAACTCTTGTGTATTCAAAGGAAGAGATCGAGGATCTGGAGAAGGATTATCTCAGCGAGATGCTCACCGAAAAGGCTACAAAGGAGTACGAGGAGAACGAGAAGCTCGTGCCGGAGGATACCATGCGTGAGCTTGAGAGAGTATATCTGCTCAAGAATGTTGATAACTACTGGATGGAGCATATAGACGCTATGGATGAACTGAAAAAGGGCATCCGTCTGCGTTCCTACGGTCAGCATGACCCTGTTGTCGAATACAGACTTGAAGGCTTTGATATGTTTGACGACATGATAAGATCCATCCGTGAGGATACCATAAAAATGCTGCTTGTTGTTCCGAAGCGTGTAGCCGAGAGACTGAAGCAGCAGGAGGAAATGAGAGAGCTTGCCGTAAAGAGAGCCGCAAGCAGCAGAGCGAGAGCCGCCGCCATAGCCGCCATGAACGCAAAGAAGGCTGCCAAGGGCGAGGGACCGAGCCTGAATATAAACATTACCGCATCATCAAACGGACCCGTAGCTGTTGTTGCGTCCGATGACGAACAGGAGATCAATGCTGAAACCGATACAGCAGCAGAGACCGAAGCTCCGGAGCAGAGCAGCGGCGAAAAGAAGTACACTGATGAAGATGTAAACAAAGCTGCCGCAAAGTTCATGCAGAGAGAGCAGGTAGCTAAGCCCACATCCACCAATATGGAGGGTGACGGCACAGCGGTGAACCGTACTGTAAAGAAGATCACCAAGATAGGCAGGAACGATCTTTGTCCCTGCGGAAGCGGCAAGAAATACAAGAAGTGCTGCGGTGCGAATAAGTGATATAAAATAAAAAGAGCTGTCGCAAGGTTTTTGCGGCAGCTTGTTTTTATGCGCTTTGGCAAGTGCAGCTTTTTCGTAAAATGTCAGCATGGTACGTCCTCTTGCGCCATACCTCTGAAAAGGCTTCGGCAAAACTTTTGAGTTTTTGTTTTCTTATGCTGATGACATTGAAGGTTTAGCAGAGCTTTCTTCTCGGAACGGGCACTTTTTTTCAATTGATTTCCTTATCCTGCCTTAATTTACTTGATATCAGCATTAAAGTATGATAAAATTAAACGAATAGACACTTGCTTTTTTGCTTTTGCGGAAAGCAGTATGACGGAGGTGAGCTTTTGTGTATGTAAACGTTCTCGGCGCAGGTCTGGCAGGATGCGAAGCAGCTTGGCAGATAGCTAAAAGAGGGGTGAATGTCAGACTGTATGAAATGAAGCCCCATAAAATGACTCCCGCTCATAAAAGTACCGATCTGTGCGAGCTGATATGCTCAAATTCGCTGAAAGCCAACCGGGTCGAAAGCGCGGCAGGTCTGCTTAAAGAGGAAATGCGCAGGATAGGCTCCCTGCTGATGCAGTGCGCCGATAAATGCAGCGTTCCCGCAGGAGGGGCGCTTGCCGTAGACAGAAACCGCTTTTCGGCTATGGTCACGGAGCATATAAAAAACGAACCGCTTATAGAGCTTATCAGCCGGGAGATCACCGAACTGCCTGACGATGCCATAACGGTAGTCGCTACCGGTCCGCTGACAAGCGATGCGCTGGCAGAGAAAATATCGGAGCTGTGCGGAAACTCTCTGCATTTCTTTGACGCGGCGGCTCCCATAGTTGAAGCGGAGAGCATCGACATGGACTGCGCCTTTACCGCTTCAAGGTACGATAAGGGCGGCGATGACGCATACATAAACTGTCCGATGAATAAGGAAGAGTATGAGAATTTTCATGCTGCTCTTGTAAGCGCCGAAAGAGCGCCCCGTCACGATGTAGACGTTCAGAACCCGAAGGTGTATGAGGGCTGTATGCCGATAGAGATACTTGCCCAAAGAGGTCTTGACACCATGCGCTTCGGACCTATGAAGCCTGTCGGACTGAGAGACCCTAAAACAGGTCACAGACCCTGGGCGGTGCTGCAGCTGCGCAGCGAAAACGAAGCAAGAACGATGTACAATCTTGTAGGTTTTCAGACAAACCTGAAATTTCCGGAACAGAAAAGAGTGTTCGGCATGATACCTGCCCTTAAAAATGCGGAGTTCGTAAGGTACGGCGTCATGCACAGAAATACCTTTCTCGATTCCCCTCGTCTGCTTGACAGCGACTATTCCATGAGGTCACGCCCGCAGCTGTTCTTTGCCGGACAGATGACCGGAGTTGAAGGCTATATGGAAAGCGCATCCTCCGGCATGATGGCAGGAATAAACGCAGTAAGACGGCTGAACGGACTTCCGACGATAACCCTGCCGCCGGAAACAATGATAGGCTCACTGAGCCGATATATCTCCGACAGTACGGTAAAGGACTTTCAGCCGATGGGCGCTAACCTCGGCATACTGCCGCCGCTGGACGAGCAGATAAGAGATAAAAAAACAAGGGCGGCAAAACATGCGCAAAGATCACTGGAGGCGCTTGAAGCCCTCCTCGAAATAATAAAGACTGGAGAGTAATGATATGAAAATTTTAGTTGATGCATTCGGAGGAGACAATGCGCCTCTTGAAATAATAAAAGGCTGCAGGCTCTGCCTTGAAAAATATGACGGCGTGAAGATCGGTCTGGTCGGCAATCACAGTATAATAGAGAAGGTCGCAAAGGAAAACAGCATACCGCTTGACGGTCTTGACATACACCATGCGCCCGACGTCATCACGATGGAGGAGGACGCCGGCGAGATAATGAAGTCCAAGAACGATTCCTCAATGGCGGTCGGACTCAAGCTGCTTTCAGAGGGTGAGGGCGACGCATTCCTTTCTGCGGGCAACAGCGGCGCGCTTATCATGGGTTCAACATTTATCGTAAAGCGCATAAAGGGTATCAAACGTCCTGCGTTTGCTCCGGTAATGCCTACTTCAACAGGTCCCTGCCTGCTTATCGACAGCGGCGCTAATATCGAGGTGCGCCCCGAAATGCTTTTGCAGTTCGGTATAATGGGCGCAGCTTATGTTGAGAATGTTCTTAACATAAAGAATCCCCGTGTGGCTCTTGCGAATGTCGGCACAGAGGAACACAAGGGCGGAGAACTGCAGCATGAAGCGTTCAGGCTTCTGAAAAATTCGGGACTCAACTTCATAGGCAATATCGAAGCCAGGGATATTCCCGGAGGCGTGTGCGATGTTATCGTTTGCGACGGCTTTACGGGCAACGTCATACTCAAAATGTACGAGGGCGTTGCAAAGGAGCTTATGAAGAAGATCAAGGCTATGTTTATGAAGAACCTCAAGACCAAGATAGCCGCCGGCATGATAAAGAAGGATATCTACGAGCTGAAGCAGTATTTTGATTATAACCAGTACGGCGCAGCGCCGATAATGGGCGCAGCAAAGCCTGTGTTAAAGACTCACGGCAGCGCCAAGGCTGAAACTATGATAACTGCCATGAAGTCTGCGATAGATTACGCCCAGACCAACGTAACGGGCAAAATAGCAGATGCTCTTGCGCAGCAGAAAAAGGCCGGAAAAGAGGAGAATTCTGAGCAATGAAGGAGCTTGAAAAAAGAATAGGCTACCACTACAAGAATATATCGTACCTTGAAAACGCACTTACACATTCATCCTATGCAAACGAGGTAAGACACGGCGTATGCAGCAATGAGCGTCTTGAATTTTTGGGCGACTCGGTGCTGAGCGTTGTAGCGTCGGATCATATATACCGCAACTGTCCCGATCTGCCCGAAGGCGAGCTTTCAAAGCTCAGGGCGGCTCTGGTGTGCGAAAAGAGCCTTTGCAGATTTTCAAAGTCACTCGGCGTAGGAGATTATCTCCGTCTGAGCCGGGGCGAAAAGAATCTTAAAGGCAACGAGCGTCCGTCTATCTTAGCGGACGCCTTTGAAGCTATTATCGCATCTATCTATCTTGACGGCGGAATGGAGCAGGCAAGAAAATTCATTCTGAGGTTTGTAGAGCCTGAAATAAAGAATCCCAGACCAAGGGCGTTCAAGGACTACAAGACCACGCTTCAGGAGATAATACAGAAAAATCCGGAGGAACACCTCACCTATGTTCTCACAGGCGAGGAGGGACCGGATCACGACAAGCACTTTTTTGTAGAGGTGCATCTAAACAATAACGTGATAGGACGCGGCGGCGGCAGAAGCAAAAAGGAAGCCGAGCAGCAGGCCGCAAGAGAAGCTTTGGAGTTGATGGGATATTGAAACATTCAAACGTAGCACTTTTTGTGCCTCATAACGGATGTCCGCATGCCTGCACCTTCTGCAATCAGCGGCAGATAACCGGTCAGTCATATCAGCCCACGCCCGATGATGTGGTGAAGGCTGCACAGACAGCGAGAGAGTCACTCGGAGAAAAAACCGTCAATGCTGAGATAGCATTTTTCGGCGGCAGCTTTACCGCCATAAACAGAGATTATATGAAAAGCCTGCTTGAAGCCGCTTCTCCCTTTGTGAAGAGCGGCGAATTCGGCGGCATACGAATTTCTACCAGACCGGACGCAATAGACGGCGAGGTGCTGGATATTCTGAAGGATCACTGCGTTACCTCTATCGAGCTTGGCGCTCAAAGTATGTCTGACCGTGTGCTTGAAATGAACCGCCGCGGACATACCTCAGCCGACGTTGAGAAGGCGTCGGAGCTTATCAAAGAAAGGGACTTTTCTCTTGGCCTGCAGATGATGACCGGAATGTACGGCAGCAGTCCGGAAACAGATGTAGAGACCGCAAAAAAGCTTGCCGCTCTGCGCCCCGACACCGTGAGGATATACCCTACCATAGTCCTGAAGGGCACCGAGCTTTATGAGCTTTATGAAAAGGGCGAGTACCAGCCTGAATCGCTTGAAGAAGCCGTTCCGCTGTGCGCAGAGCTGCTTTCGATATTTGAAAAGAGCGGCATCAGCGTTATAAGGCTCGGACTTCACGACAGCGGCAGTCTGAGAGACAGCATGGCTGCGGGAGCATATCACCCCGCCTTCCGTGAACTGTGCGAAAGCGAGATAATGTACGCAAACACCATTGAAGCGCTGAAAAATGCGGGCATAAACTCAGGAACGGCAGAATTCTACGTTTCTCCCGCATCGGTTTCGCGGTTTGTCGGTCAGAAGAGGACGAACCTTGAAAGACTGAAGGAGCTTGGCATCACGGCAATAGTGCGTCAGGACAGCAGGCTCTCAAAGTACGAGGTAAGAGCCGCCTTTCAGATACCGTGAAAATATCAATGAGCGGCAGCATGAATGCCGCAGTGAAGGGATATAAAGATGAAATTAAAAGGACTTGAGCTGCAGGGCTTCAAAACGTTTCCTGACAGAACAAAGCTGGATTTTACAAACGGCATCACCGCCGTTGTGGGTCCTAACGGAAGCGGAAAGAGTAATATCAGCGACGCAATAAGATGGGTGCTCGGTGAGCAGTCCGCAAAGTCACTAAGGTGCTCCAGAATGGAGGACGTTATATTCAACGGCACACAGCAGCGCAAAAAAACAGGCTATGCGCAGGTAACGCTGTCCATAGACAACTCCGACAGAACGCTGCAGTATGACGGCGATGAAGTGTCGATAACAAGGCGGTTCTACCGTTCGGGCAACAGTGAATATCTTATCAACAACACAAACGTAAGGCTCCAGGATATACATGAGCTGTTTATGGATACGGGTCTTGGCCGTGACGGATATTCGATGATCGGTCAGGGCAAGATAGATTCCATCGTTTCTACAAAGGGCGAGGATCGGCGTGAAATATTTGAGGAAGCCGCCGGTATCTCCCGTTTCAGATATAAAAAGGCTGAGGCTGAAAGACGTCTTGAAAAAACCGAGGAAAACCTTGTAAGACTGAGAGATAATCTTTTTTCTCTTGAAAGCAGGGTCGAGCCTCTGAGGATACAGTCCGAAAAGGCAAAGGCGTATCTCGGACTTGCCGAAGAAAAGCGCGGTCTGGAGATAGCGCTGTGGTTAAAGATGCTCGACAAGACCTCTCAGCAGATAAGGGCTCAGGAGGATAAGCTTGCCGTTGCGCAGTCTCAGTATGACGATATAGGCAAAGAGCTTGACGCTATCTGCGCCGAGAGCGAGCAGATATACAATGATCAGAGCAGCTTCAGCGCAAAAATAGACGATATAAGACGGAGCATTGCAGCCTCAGATGAACAGGCAGCCGCAAAGCGTTCCGAGATATCGGTGCTGCAGAACGATATACTGCACAACGACAACACCGCCGAACGCAACAGGATAAAAGCAGAGGAATATGAGCGTTCGGGCGATGAGATACTCTCTGAGATAGATGAAAAAAACAAGCTTATTGCCCGCAGCGAGGTCACTCTTAAACAGAGACGGGCGGAGCTTGAACTGAACACCAAGCTGCTTGATTCGCTCAGATCGGACGAGAACAGCTCCAACGAAAGGCTTGACGAGATAAACGAGCTTATTGCCGATCTGTCAAAAAAGGCAGCCGATGAAAAGATATCATATATGACCTCCTCCGCAGCTATCAGCGACATCACAAGCAGGTCGGAGATAGTCGAGAATAACATAAGAACGAGGAAGTCGCAGATAGGCACACTTGAAAACATAATTTCCGAATATGACGGAATGCTGAAGGATAATGCGAACAGGTACGGCATAAAGCAGAAGGAGCTTGCCGCAAGCGAAAAGACCGTTGCCAGAGCGCAGGAGCAGACCGAAAAGCTGAGGTCCGAGGCAGACAGCCTGAAGCTTGAAAGCGACAGGCTTTTTGGCAAGGCAAGGACTCTTGAGGATCTGGAGCGCAATCTTGAAGGCTTCCTTCACAGCGTAAAGCTTGTTATGAAGGAAAGTCAGGCGGGAAGTCTGAGCGGCATACACGGACCCGTTTCCAGGGTCATAAAGACCTCCTCAGAATACAGCGTTGCCATAGAGATAGCCCTTGGCGGCGCCATGCAGAACATCGTTACCGAAAACGATGCTGACGCAAAGCGGGCTATTTCGTTTCTTAAAAGCCGTGACGGCGGACGCGCGACCTTCCTGCCCATGTCTACCATAAAGGGACGTGAGCTGAATGAGAACGGTCTTGAAGGCTGCAGCGGCTTTGTGGGCATTGCATCGTCATTGTGTACCTGCGATGAAATATATAAGGGCATACTTTTAAATCTTCTCGGCAGAATAGTTGTCGCTAAGGATCTTGACAGCGCCGTACAGATAGCCAAGAAATATTCCTACCGTTTCAGGATAGTCACTCTGGACGGTCAGGTAGTAAATACGGGCGGCTCGCTTACGGGCGGTTCGCTTTCAAAAAATACCGGTCTTCTGAACCGCGCGGCGGAAATCGAGAATATACGCGCAAAGGCGCAGGATCTTTCGGCAAAGGCGCATGACAAGCTTGCAAAGTGGCAGGATTCACGCACAGCCCTTGCAAATTATATTGAGGGCGCCGAGCTTTGCCGGAAGCAGCTTGCCAAAATAAACGAAGAACGCATAAAGATAGAAGCAGAGATAAAGAGCCGCAGGTCTGAGCTTGACAATATAAGGTCATCCTATGATGAAAGCGCAGCCGAGCGGAAAGAGAATATAAAGCGGCTTGACGAGCTTACCCGCAGCATGAACGAGGCGCGCAGCCGCTATGATGAATACACCGCAAAAATAAGCAAGAACGAAGAAATGGCGCAGGTGCTTTCAGGCTCGAAGAACGAGAACGTGCGGAAGCGTGAAAATCTTAACGAAAAGCTGCATGAGCTGAGTATGGCAGTGCTTACATACGAAAAGGATATTGCAGCTGCCAGAAACGACATAGCCGGCGCCGAGCTGAGGGCTGCAAACGCAAAGGAAGCCATAAAGCAGTGCAATGAAGAAAATAAAGCCCTTGAAGCCAAAAACGAGGAAATAAAGCAAAGGATCTCGGCGCTTGAAGAAGAGAACAGGAAGCTGCGTGAACAGACCGTCAATTTCAACTCTCAGATAGAAAAGCTGAACGCTGAAAGAATGGCTCTTGAAAAGCGCTCCGCAGAACTGAGAAGGTCAGAGCGTGACAAGACTAATGCGCGTGAAGGCATAAGCGCTGAAATTGTGCGTCTTGAAGGTCAGCGGGATTCCTGCCGTAAGCAGTATGACGAGATAAACGGCAAGCTATGGGAGGAGTACGAGCTTACCAGACGTGAGGCGGAAAAGGCAGCCTCGGATATCAGCGACCAGGGCAAGGCTCAGCGCAGACTTGCCGAGCTGAAACAGAAAATACGCGCGCTCGGCACTGTAAACGTCGGCGCCATAGAGGAATACAAGGAGGTCAGCGAGCAGTACGAGTTCATGAAGGTGCAGGTCGGAGATGTAGAGAAGTCCAAGACCGAGCTTATCAGGCTCATCGGCGAGCTTACCAAGCAGATGAGAGAGATCTTCATCGAGAGGTTCAAGCTGATAAACAGCAATTTTTCATCTACCTTTGTAGAGCTTTTCGGCGGAGGAAAGGCTTCGCTGTCGCTTTCGGATCCCGAAAACGTGCTTACCACCGGCATAGATATCTCAGTCGAGCCTCCGGGAAAGATAGTTTCCCACATAGAACTGCTTTCGGGCGGCGAAAAGGCACTGGTGGCTATCGCCCTGTACTTTGCCATAATGAAGGTCAGTCCTTCGCCGTTCTGCGTGATGGACGAGATCGAGGCTGCTCTTGATGATGTAAACGTCTACCGTTTTGCAGCCTATCTGAGAAGAATGAACGCCAACACACAGTTTATCTGCATCACTCACCGCCGGGGCACTATGGAAGAGGCTGACGTGCTGTACGGCGTGACCATGCAGGACAGAGGCATTTCAAAGCTCCTGCAGCTGCAGGCCTCTGATATAGAAAAAAACCTGTCAAATTCGTAGCTTCGCTTAATTAAACGGGAGGGAATTTAATATGGGTATATTCAGCAGGATAAAGGAAGGCTTGAAGAAAACGAGAGATGCCATTTTCGGCAGGATAGACATGATGCTCAAGTCCTTCACCAAAATAGACGACGAGCTTTTTGAGGAGCTTGAGGAGCTTCTTGTTATGGGCGATGTGGGTATTTCCACATCCGAGAAAATATGCGACGAGCTGAAAAAGAAGGTCAAGCAGCAGGGCATAACCGATCCCAAGGAGATCAACCGTCTGCTTGCCGACGTCATTACCGAGATGCTCAGGGGCGGTCAGGAACTGCACATCAGCACCAAGCCTTCGGTGATACTTGTAATAGGCGTAAACGGTGTGGGCAAAACCACCACTATCGGCAAAATGGCGTCACGCTATGTAAAAGAGGGCAAGAGAGTTACCCTTGCTGCGGCGGATACCTTCCGCGCGGCGGCAATAGATCAGCTTGCTATCTGGGCGGAACGCGCCGGCGCCGATCTCATCAAACAGAATGAAGGCTCCGACCCGGCTGCCGTCGTGTTTGACGCGATCTCATCAGCCAAGGCAAGGGGCAGCGATATTATCATAGCCGACACCGCCGGACGTCTGCACAACAAGAAAAACCTTATGGCGGAGCTTGAAAAGATCAACAGGATCATCGACAGAGAACTTCCCGATGCCGACAAGGAGGTGCTTCTTGTTCTTGACGCCACCACCGGACAGAACGCTGTCAACCAGACCAAGGAGTTCAAGAACGCAGCCGGCATTACGGGCATAGTGCTTACAAAGCTTGACGGCACCGCAAAGGGCGGCGTTGTGCTTGCCATCAGGGAAGAACTGGATGTTCCTGTCAAGTTCATAGGCGTAGGCGAGCAGATAGACGATCTGCAGCCGTTTGATCCGGAGCAGTTTGCAAGAGCTCTCTTCGGCGCTGACGATCTTGAGGATGATGAGCCGGAGACAGAAGAGCCGGTACAGGAGCAGTCCGAGGAGGAACACAAGCCCGCAACTGCGGACATCTGGGCGCAGATAGACGCCGAAGCCGCAGAAGAAGCCAAAGTAAAGGCAGCCGAGGAAATACAGCCCGAGACCCGGCCCAGTGCCGAGGAGATCGCAAAGCAGAAAGAAGCCGAGCGTCTTGAGAAGGAAAAACGCGCCGAGGAACGTCAGAGCAGAGCAAAGAAGAAGTACAACTGGAGCTCAGCCCCTGCAGCCGAGACGCCCGCAGATGACGACTGGTTTGAGCAGTGGAAAAAGGGCAGCACCGGAGCATCTGACAGTGATTGATATATTACGGGAGCGTTCCGGCGCCTGAAAGCGAGTCCGCAAGCTCGGAGCCTATACGCTTTTCAGGCTTGGGCGCCGTTACGAGCCGCTGATAATATGAAAGGGTGGAACAGTTATGTTATTTGTTATCGCATCCAATAATAAAAAGAAGATAGACGAACTGGAGAGGATACTCTCTCCCTTGGAAATATACGCTAAAACAGCAGACCAGCTTGGCAAGGAGATCCCCGAAACAGAGGAAACCGGAAGCACCTTTGAAGAAAATGCCGAACTTAAAGCAAAAGCCGCCTGCGAGGCCACGGGATTTCCGGCAATTGCCGATGATTCCGGACTGGTGGTAGATGCGCTTGACGGCAGACCCGGAATTTTCTCTGCGCGGTATGCCGGCGAGGGCGCCACTGACGAGGACAAGATCAATAAGCTGCTTGCCGAAATGATGGCATCGGGCAGCAGCGACAGAAGCGCACATTTTGAGTGCGTTATATGCTGCTATTTCCCCAACGGCGAAAAGGTATTCGCTCACGGAAGATGTGACGGAACTATCGGCTATGCGCCAAGAGGGATCAACGGCTTCGGATATGACCCGATATTTTTTGTAGAGGGCAACAAGACCTTTGCAGAGCTGAGTGACAATCAGAAGGACGTTATGAGCCACAGAGGAAAGGCTCTTAAAGACCTGACTGTTCAGCTAAAGAAAAAGTATGATATAAAATAAACAAACGATAATTCAGGAGAATACAGTATGCTTACAAGTAAACAAAGAGCTTTTCTGCGTTCGCTTGCCATGAACGAGGATACGATCCTTATGGTAGGCAAGGGCGGACTGAGCGATCAGATAAACAAACAGGCTGACGATGCTTTGAAGGCAAGAGAGCTTATAAAGGGCAAGGTGCTGGAAACCGCCGATATCACACCAAGAGAGGCAGCGGAAACTATTGCGCTTGCCACAGGCAGCGAGGTCGTGCAGGTCATCGGCTCAAAGTTCGTGCTTTTCCGCAGGAATCCCGAACAGCCAAAAATAGAGCTGCCAAAAGCCAAGGGCGGCAAAAAAAGAAAATGACAGACCGGAACGAAGGGAGAGATATATGTGAGAACAGCAGTATTCGGCGGCAGCTTTGACCCGATACATCAGGGACATGTGGATCTTTCGCAGGCTTTTTCGGAAAAGCTTGCTCTTGACAGGATCATTATTATCCCTGCCTTTGTGTCTCCCTTCAAGATGTCAAAAGGCTCGGCTCCCGGAGAATACCGGCTTGAAATGTGCCGTCTTGCCTTTGAGGGATTTCCCGACACCGAAGTAAGCGACATTGAGATACGCCGTGAGGGCGCAAGCTACACCTGCGACACTCTTACATATCTTTCCGGACTTTATCCGCATGACAAGCTATTTCTCATAACCGGCGCAGATTCTTTTCTGACAATACAGAGCTGGAGGTCGCCGGAGGTGATATTCAGCAAGGCTACGATATGCGCCGTTCCAAGAAATGACGACGACATGGAAAAACTGACGTCTCACGCCGGATATCTCAAAACGCTCGGCGCCGAAACCGAGCTTCTGAACGTAAATGTAATGAGCGTTTCTTCCACTGAGATACGCGAGCGTGTGCGCAGAGGACTGAGCATAAAAGGGTTGGTTCCCGAAAGAGTCGAGCAGTATATACTAAGCAATGGTCTTTACCGTTCCGGAAACGAGGGTGATGAGTCTTGATAAAGAATAAAAAGCTTGCCATAGCCTTTGCCCTGTTTGCGATATGGCTTTACGGCGCCTGGGCAGCTGTGGAGCTTTTAATTATGCCGGCAGTATCCGGCGTTACCGACAATAAGTATGTTCTTGTACTGCTGAATGATCTGCTCCTTAAAAGTCTGGTGTGGACGCTGCCTGCGCTGCTGCTGATAAAGCGCTTTTCAGGCGAACTGTTCATTGACATGAAGGAGCTTCTTTCATTCCGTAAGGACAGCCTGAAATACCTGCTTATTGCGGCAGCCTTAGCGGTTTTTGTGCTTGGCGGAGTTTTTATGCGCACACACGCTTTGCAGATAAGCAGCACATTTCATCCGTCGGCGCTGATAATTGCGCTGCTTGTCGGCTTTACCGAAGAGATAGTATTCCG
>CADBPE010000130.1 GCA_902796475.1 uncultured Ruminococcus sp. | reverse complement strand
TTACTGTGAATTCAAACACGGAGTCAGATTATTATCCTTACTCCGTGTTTTTCAATACGCTTCACTTTTGACGCTTACCTTTTAGCCGTCACACGGAGGATAGGGCAACGCTGAGGAGCGACCCGAGCACCGTTGATGGGGTTTATCAAGGAGAGTGATGCCGGTCGCGTCACTCTTTTTTCTTTTGCGCGGCAAAGCACCACTCTACTTGGAAAACCTTAAATGCGATAAACCTCGGGTTCGGGCAGAGCCCGATGCGCCACAGGCGCCTTGTTATTCAGCGATACCCTTGCGTTTACGCATCGACTCCTTGCAATCAATAACGATAGAGTAGGAATCATGTACGATGCGGTCGCAGACCGCGTCAGCGAGGATCGGCTCACCGATCTTTTCCCGCCACGCCGGTATGTCAAATTGAGAACAAAAGATCGTTGACGCTTTCTTGTATCTTGCCTCGGCGATCTCCAGCAGATCTCTGGCTTCGGTTTCTGTCAGAGGATACAGAAGCCACTCGTCCAGGATCAGCAAGGCAGGTTTCCTGTACTGCTGGATCACCTTGCGGTATGTGCCGTTGCCCCTGGCAATAGCAAGCTCTGTAAGCAGTTCCGGAAGCCGTACATATCTTACCGAAAGGAAATTGCGAACAGCCGCCATACCGAGAGCGCAAGCGATATACGTCTTACCGCATCCTGTCGCGCCAAGAAGCAGGATGTTGTGATGCTCGTTAATGTATCCGCAGGTCGCAAGACGCGCTATTTGCGACGCATCGAGCTTGCGGTCGGCGTGGTACTCAATATCCTCCACACTCGCATCGTATTCGGCGAATTTTGTGCTCTTGATCAGTTTCTTCAGGTGATTGTTTTTCCGTGTAGTCCATTCCTGATCTACCAGCAGTCCGAAACGGTCTTCAAATGACAATTCCGAAATGTTCGGAGTAACGAGCTGTTCCTTGAACGCTCTCGCCATGGCTGTCAGCTTCATTTCGTTGAGCTTGTTGACGGTAGTTTCTGTCAGCATTATTTCATCCTCCCTTCATAGTAATCCGCTCCGCGCGTAAATCCATACTGCGATCCCGCATTCTTTTCGGTTTCGCATTTCTCATCGGCGGCTTTGTCCTGACCCGAAGAAAGGATGGTTTGTATATTTTTGAAGGACAGTCTGGGAGTGTATGTCAGCGCCTTTCTGCAGGCGCTTTCGAGCCTTTCCGCGGAATACTTGTCCGCCAGCTTCAGTATCCCTATACACGCTTTGTAGCCTTGCTGCTCGACCTTGTAGCCTTCAAGCAACGCGTCAATTACCGTATGAGTGTTTTCTCCGACTTTCGCCGCCCAGTGACGAAAGCGATCTCCGTTCCATTGCACATATTTCTGATGATTCGGCGGCATATGCGCTTCAACCGTGCTGTACTGATTCTGTCTGCCGTACAACCTCGGATGAGAACATATGCGGTTTCCGTTAAAGAAACCCTCTACAGTGGATCTTGTAATGCGGACATCTACCTTTTGCTTGATGTATTCGTAAGGTACAGAATAGTTCATTCTGTCCACAGAAATGTGGTAGTTCGGCGCTACAGTAGCGATCTTCCATTCTGACAATTCAAACGGTCTTTGCGGAAGCGGGAGCAAAAACTTTCTTTTCTCTTCAAACTCTGAGCCTCGGCTGCCGTCTCGCTTTTGAAACGGTTTATGGTTAAAAAGATGGAGACGCTCCCCTATGGCATTGTTAAGTTCAGCGAGAGAAAGAAAGCGGCGGTTGCGAAGGGCGGCTAAAATAAAGCCGGAGATGACGCCGACAGTGCCTTCTACCATCGCCTTATCCTTCGGCGCTATGACACGACACGGCAGGATCGCAGTCCCATAATGCTCCGCCATGTCATTGTAGGTCTTGTTCAAGACAACTTCGCTTTTTCTGTGGGAGGTCACGCCTGTCTTGAGATTATCGCACTGGATGATATGCGTTACGCCGCCGAAGAATTTGAATGCGTTGATATGCGCCGCGATCCAGCACTCCTCGTTCATCGAAAAGAAAGCTTCGACATACGCATATCCGCTATACGGCAGAGAAGCGACAAAAACATATGCGGGCATCAACTCGCCTGTGTCGGTATTAACGACATTTGCGGTATCTCCCGCCCAGTCGACCTGGAGGATCTCTCCGGGCTTGTGACACAGATGCATGGTGGCGTTTGATTTTGCTGCGTGATCTCGGTAATACTTTTTGAATTGCGTCAGTTGGTAGGGCAGCTCACCGTTATTTCGGCACTGTTCGCAATACTCCAACCAAAGCAGATTTAAAGTAACGCCGCTTTTGCGGAGTTCTTTTCCGACATACTCATAGTCGGGCATTTTGTACTGCGGCTTTGCTTGAAGTCCTGATTGAGAAAAAATAGTTCTTTTTATAGTACAATCAAAATCGGCTGCTCTCATTTGACAGAGGGCAGCCGATTATTATGCCTGTTTGAGATTTTTTGTTGTCAGAATATCACCAAAAACAATTGCTGCCTGACGCTCAGTTTCTTCCGGAGCGTGAAGATAGCGGTCTGTTGCCTTAACTGTGAGTTTCCGAGTCTTGCACCGACAGCCTTTATGTTTATTCCGTTTGAAAGTGCAGGTGCAGCTGATGTATGCCTGAGAGCATGGATTTTCTTATGAAACAATTATTCTGTAGTGTCACCCGTTTTTTCAGTCGCTGCCCTCTCTCTTGTCGTCTCCATTTGATTTGAAAATATCATCAAAAATAATATTCTCTGTTTTGTTTTCTGAAATGTGAGATCAATATAAAAACAGATAAT
>CADBPE010000129.1 GCA_902796475.1 uncultured Ruminococcus sp. | reverse complement strand
GACGCTTCATCGTGGAGTCTCTTTTCACGATAGTAGGCTTCCTGCTTCACCTTTTCGTCAGCATTGAGCTGACGGAGCATTACAATAATATCAGCCATTGTAGTTGTCTCCCAAAGCTAATCGGATTTGTTCCTCAGTAAAGCCGTTTTTTCTCATGTTTTCAACAATGCTTTCTTTCAACTCCGCTTGGCCTTCCGCTCTGCCTTTAGCTTCGCCTTCTCGTTTTGCGTTATTTAATGCGGACGCTTCATCGTGGAGTCTCTTTTCACGATAGTAGGCTTCCTGCTTCACCTTTTCGTCAGCATTGAGCTGACGGAGCATTACGATAGTGTCCTTTACCTCAGGGATATTCGTTGAATCCTGAATCTCCATAAGATCACCCTCCGTTTCTGCATTGATAAGATTCAGCCAATCCTCCATGCGTTTGTTCTTTCCGGATCGTTTAAGCTTTTTTAGTTCGAAAAAGTGTATTGCAAACTTGTCTGTGAGAAGCTCACCTCGTTCATTCTCCAATATTCTGAAATGTGAATGATAATCTTCACAATCAAAGAGATTGAAATTGATGATATTCACACAGATAGTCTGCTTCAGTGCGGCATATTCTTCACCGGTGTTCAGCTCATCGCTGTACAGCTTTGACCAGTAAAAGAGCGTCCGCTCCTTAAAATCAGGCTCACTGTTGACCTGCATCTCAATGTTCACGATCCTGCCGTCTACGTTCAGCTTCAAATCAAGTCTGCTGAATTTCTGACTGTAATACTCCGGTGTAAGCTCAACATTATTGATGTATATTGCCTTTATGCTTTCACGGGGAATATCGAGCAGATCGGACACGAAAGCTGCTATGATCCTTTCATTATTTGCATTTCCGAAAACGCGCTTGAAGATTATGTCAAGCTTCAGTTTGACTATTTTTGCATCCTTGTCCATAAGTGTCACCTCATAATGAAACATCTCTATAACAATTATAACACGTTTTTTTTCGTTGTAAATCGTTATTTTGGCGTTTCCTTTTTTATATTCTTCTTCCAAGCTGTGTAGCTCGCTTATCCGTCTCCGTCTTATTGACAGCCATGTAAATAGCCTGACGCTGACCGACAAGAGTGATTCGGGACCGGCAGCTTGGCGGAGAGCCTCCGCACCCGATTTAGTTTTTGGAGAGATATATACTTCCGGCAGTTCATGTCTTTCAAAGAGTAATTCGGGACCGGCAGCTTGCCGGTCGTCAGATTGTATAGAAATCCCGCAGGCATACTGACGTATGTCAAGGGGTTTCTGTGCAAGATGACGGAAAAAGTGCAAGCAGATTAAGTGACGCCCCAAGAAGCGGAGCCGAAGGCGAACGCTGATTGGTTGGCGGAACTTATGCAAAGCTGTGGGGCTAAGCCTTTAGGCGGTCTTTGTGCGGTATTGCCTTAAACTCCACAAACCATCTTCCGTTTTCTTCATCAAAAAGATACGTTTGCTTACCGCAAATTGAAACCGTGTAACGGATACCTATTCCGCCTACCTTTGTGGAAGCCGCACGGCATTTCTGAATCAAACGGTCAATTTCAAACTTGCGTCCGTCCTCAAGTGTGATCGAACGGGGACGGCACGTTCCGTCTATATTGTGATCTGCGTTTACCGAAACATAGACCTTATTTCGCTTCTGTTCCATAGTCACACCTCGTATTCTTTATAGGCAGCAACGATTCGTCCAACGTACTCGTAACCTTCAAGCTCACATTCGTATAGTTTGAATTGTCCTCTCTGACCTTGTACATAAAAACCTCCTACTTTACTAAACCTGTCGGCATTGTTAATTCTGCATTTCCCATAGGGATACCCAGATCCTGAAAAAGCACAGCGTTTCTTATACAGCGTTTTCCAAATCGTTCCCGTAACTTCTCAATGCAGTTATCAAGCTTTTCCTGTTTTTCGGCTTTTTCGTAGTCATAGAACAAATCGATTTGCTGCGGCATATCCTGCGGAAACAGATTGATAGCTTGCAGTGTGACCGATCTGATCGGATTTCTCCAGCTATACTTTTCCTTAAAAAGCTGAAAACCATTTTGAGCCAATACATAGGGGGATTGTGTGACCATCTGCATTTGTGTTTGCCATTGTTTCGTAAAGAGCGTATTATCACGCACATATACGGCAACACCTTTAGCCGCTTTTTGATGAACGCGAAGCTTGTGTCCGATGTCTTGGGTAAGTTCTAAGAACACACGCCAAACCTCTGCTTCATTCTTCAAATCTGCAACTGTTGTTATTCCGTGACCGATACTCTTAACAGGAGAAACAAACTTAATGTCCTTAACGGGTGAGTTATCTCTGCCGTTAGCATACAGCCATAACGATACGCCGTTTTTACCTAACGTCCTTTTTATAAAGTCATGATCAGTATTTGCCAAATCGCCAATAGTCCGTATGCAGTAATTATCAAGGATCCGTGTTGTAGCTCTGCCGACGCCAAGCAGATCAGAAACCGGCAAGCCCCATATTTTTTCTCGGAAGTTTTCTTTTTCAAAAACAGTTACAGCATCGGGCTTCTTATAATCAGAGCCTAACTTTGCAAATATCTTGTTAAAGGATACTCCTACGGAAACAGTTAAGCCAAGCTCAAACTTGACCCTCTCACGGATCTCGTTGGCAACATCGATCGGATTTCCAAACAGGCTTTGAGTACCTGTTATATCTAACCAACATTCATCCATACCATAAGGTTCGACCTGATCGGTATATTCGGAATAGATCGCCCTTGCTAAACGGGAATATTTCAAGTATTCCTCGTAATGCGGAGGAACAACTACCAAATCAGGACACTTCTGTTTTGCCTGCCATACTGCGTCACCTGTTGCAACCTTAAACGCTTTGGCTTTGTAGTTCTTTGCAAGCACAATGCCGTGCCGTTCCTCAACTGATCCACAAACAGCAACGGGATACTGTTTCAATTCAGGATTCAGCATACATTCGACGGAAGCATAAAAGTTGTTCATATCACAATGCAAAATATTTCGTGCCATTTTTGTAATACCTCTTGACTTGATTCGCAATTTATTGTAGAATACAAGTAGTGATTCACAAGTTAATTATGAATTACAGCTTTATTATACACAATATAATTGGTAAAGTCAAGAGACAATTTTGAATTTTCACAAGTAAGTTGTGAAAACAGGGAGGTCGTTAAAATGACATTTGGTGAGAAACTGCGTGAAAGCCGGGTAAAGAATGGAATGACACAAAGCGAGCTTGCCAAAGCAGCAAATCTCGGACTAAACACGATCAGCAATTATGAAAGCGGAAAAACATATCCCAAGAAAAGAGAGGTTTACGATACTCTTGCGTCTATCCTCGATGTAAATGCGGATTATTTGAGAAATGAAAACGAGGAGTTTATTACCGAAGCAGGTGAAAAACACGGATACAGAGGAAAGCGGCAAGCCGAACAGCTTGTACAAGAGATAGGCGGCTTATTTGCCGGCGGCGAACTGTCTGACGATGAAATGGACGGAGTTATGAAGGCTCTCCAAGATATATATTGGGAATGCAAGGCTGAAAACAGAAAGAAATATACTCCTAAAAAATTAAAACAAGCTGACGAGTAACAGAGCGAAGTCCGTTTTATAAGACACCTTTCTTGTTATACTCTTATAACAAGAAAAAGGAATTTTTCCATTAGTGTGGTGATAATATGATCGATTCATTTTACATTTACTCTAAAGCTACTGAACTTGTTAAACAAACAGGCACCAATGATCCTATGAAGATCGCTTCCGAAATCGGCGTAATGCTCCGCTATTCCGAAGAATTGGATAAACTGTTGGGACTTTACACATACCGTTGGAAGCACAGAATAATCCTCCTGAATGATAAGATGGATGAAATAATGGCAAAAATGGTTTGCGCTCACGAGCTTGGACACGATGCCCTTCATAGAGATTTAGCCAAAGGCGATGGTCTGAAAGAGTTTATACTTTTCAATATGAAGGATACAACGGAATATGAAGCCAACGCTTTTGCCGCACATATATTAATAGATAATGATACCATATATAATATGAGCAGAGAAAGATATGACGTGGTTCAGATCGCAAAAATGCTAAATGTCAATATCAATCTTGTTCTTATCAAACTTCAGGAACTCAACAAACTCGGATACGATTATAGAGTACCTTGTGAAACCGATAGTCTTTTCTTTCGCAAGCCGAAAACATTGACAAGCAACGAACTATAAGAAAATCGCGCGTTTTTCTTTTCACCAAAAAATGTTATAATACCGATAGGCTGATGTATTATAGAATGGGAGTGAGCATTTTGAAGGAGTATATTCTGATAGCCGGAGTAAACGGAACAGGTAAATCAAGCTTCAGAGGTGTATTAGAAGGGCAGGGTGTTCCTATCGGTCATATTGTTGATCCCGATTTGATCGCTAAGCAAAATAATTATAATGAACTGTCAGCAGGAAAACAGGCTGTCAGGGAAATTCAGGCTTGTCTTCAAAAAGGAGAAACAATCACACAGGAAACGACATTATCAAGCCATCAGGTCAGAAAAACAATAGTCAAAGCCAAAGAGCAAGGCTACAGAATAGTGATGTATTATATCGGGCTTAATACAAAGTATGAGAGTATATATCGTATTGCCAATCGTGTGAGAAAAGGCGGACACGATATTCCGCCCGATGATGTGATCAGAAGATTTGAAAATCGTTTTGATTCCCTTGACCGAGTTGTTCCATTGTGCGATAAGGTTATATTCTATGACAATGAAAACGGTTTTATCAAGGTGGCTGAGATAACAAACGGAGATTTTTGTTACACGAACGGTTATCATCCCGATTGGATAGTCGAGTATCATAGCCGTTTTCTGTCAGAATGATCTGTGATACAATGACCTTACTTTAGCGGATAAGGTTATGCAAGGATATCATCGAAAATTGCCGGAGTCCGGGTCTGCTTTTGTCTGACCCGGACTTTTTTCACAAATGGCGGAAATATCCTTTACGCTTCGGGAAAATGCCCTCAAAAGTCGCATTGCGCCTGCTTGACATAAGCATGCTAAAATTGTAAACTATGTTTTAGAATAAAAAATTCAGATGAGCAAGTATTTCAGAACGAGCCTGTCATCACTGTAAATAAATTTGCATGGCTTTTGGATATGCTCATTTCATAGATGAAAATTTGGGGCTGAGATAATGAACGAAAATGAACCCCTGCAGATTTATGGTGCAGTTGAAGAAATAGTATACAGAAACAACCTCAACGGCTACACGGTCATGCGTATGCTGAGCAGCGGAGCAAACGTGACCGCCGTAGGAATGATCGCCGAAGTCAACATAGGAGATGAACTGAAGCTTTACGGAGAGTGGAAGAAGCATCCGAGCTATGGAAAGCAGTTTTCGTTTGACGCTTATGAGCAGTATCTGCCGTCTACGGCGGAAAGCATACTGAAATATCTTTCTACGGGAGCGATAAAGGGAGTGGGCAAGGCTACTGCAAGAAGGATCGTAGAGGCTTTCGGTGAGCAGACCTTTGAGGTCATGCAGAACGACCCCGCAAGACTTGCGCAGATAAAAGGAATATCAAGGGAAAAGGCGGAAAGCATCAGCATTGAGATGAAAAAGACCTTTGGCATGAGGGAGGTCATGGTGTGGCTTGAGCGCTTCCATATTTCGGCGCAGGAGTCGGTGAAGATATGGAAATCCCTTGGCGCCGATACTGTCAGTCTGGTGGAAAACAATCCGTATATTCTATGCGGCAGCGGCATAGGCGTGGCGTTTGAACGCGCGGATCATATTGCGGCGGTGCTGAAAAAGGAGCCTGATGATATTTTCAGGATAAGGGCGGGCATCATGCACGTTATAAGCTACAATGCCGGAAACGGTCATACCTGTCTGCCGAAGGAAAAGCTTGTTGAGGTCACGGCAGGATTTCTGAAGCTTGATATTCAGCAGGTGGCCGATGAGCTTGATAAATTGATAATTGAGGGCAGCCTTGTTGCCGATACTTTGAATGACAGGGCGTTTGTTTTTTTGCCTAAGCTTTACCGCAGCGAGAAATTTGCGGCGGAAAGACTTTCAATGATTCTGCGCTTTCCCTGCGAGAGGATAGTGGGCGTTGAGCAGGCTCTTGATCTTTTTGAAAAGGAGCATGGAATAAACTATGCCGAACGGCAGAGAGAAGCAATATTTGAAGCGCTTTCCGGCGGGCTGCTCATTCTTACTGGAGGTCCCGGCACCGGCAAGACGACTACTCTTAACGGGATAATCTCACTTTTTACTCAGTGCGGACTGAAGGTGGCGCTTGCAGCCCCAACGGGAAGGGCGGCTCAGAGAATGTCGGAGGTCACTTCACGGGAAGCCAAGACACTGCACAGACTTCTTGAAGTCGAGTGGGACACAAACGATTCTCCCAATTTCAAGCGCAATGAAAGGAACCTGCTGGACTGTGATGCGCTCATAATAGACGAGCTTTCCATGGTCGATGCGCCGCTGTTTGAATGTGTCATGCGGGCGCTTCCGCTGGGCTGCCGTCTTATAATGGTGGGCGACAGCGACCAGCTGCCTTCGGTAGGTCCCGGAAACGTGCTCGGCGACCTTATCGCTTCCGGAAAAATACCGGTGGTGCAGCTTACCGAGATATTCAGGCAGTCTATGAAGAGCCTGATAGTCACCAACGCCCATAAGATAGTTCGCGGCGAAATGCCCGAAATAAACCGCACCGACAGCGACTTTTTCTTTATGGTGTGTCCCGAAAGAGAAAGGATCGCTTCAACGATAGCTGATCTTTGCGCAAGGCGGCTTCCGGCAAGCTACGGATATTCCCCATTTGAGAATATACAGGTGCTTTGTCCCGGAAGAAAGGGAGAACTGGGCGTTACCGAGCTTAACAAAAGGCTGCAGGATGTCCTTAACCCGTCCAAAAACAAGGCTGAGGAAATAAGCGCTCCTCTTTACACGTTCCGCAGCGGAGACAAGGTAATGCAGACCAGAAACAATTATGATATTTTATGGACAAAGGATGACGGTACCGAAGGTTCCGGCATTTTCAACGGGGATATCGGCACCATAGAAGCTATCGAAAAGGCGACAAAGTCGGCTTTTGTGCGCTTTGACGACAAGCTTGCCGCTTATGATGAGGATGCCGTTATGCAGCTTGAGCTTGCTTATGCTACGACAGTCCATAAAAGTCAGGGAAACGAATTTGACGCTGTAATAATGCCGATGTCCTACGGGCCGCCGCAGCTTTATTACAGAAATCTTCTTTATACGGCTGTTACCCGCGCTAAGAAGACGCTCATTCTTGTGGGGAATATATCCACGTTAAAGATAATGGTAGACAACAACAAAAAGACCCTCAGATATTCGGGACTGAGAACATTTCTTGAAAGAGAGTGAGCACCTTGAAGGGATTTTTCAGGAAGCTTGCAGACAGGGCAGTGTGGCTGCTGTGTCCGAACCGCTGCCCGTACTGCGATAAGCTGATAGGATATCACGATACGGAATGTGAAGAATGTATAAAAAAGCTCTTTAATGGTGTAAGGAGCCGGGAGCTTCCCGAGGGCGGCAGATGCGAGGCGCCTTTTGAATATAAGGGACAGGTCAGGCAGGCTATACTCAGGTACAAATTCAGGTCGGATATAAGCGCTGCCGGCAGCTTTGCAAAGCAGATATCAAAGGTGACAGGAAGGCTTGCGCCGGTTATTGACGCAGTAACGAACGTACCGCTTTCGGAGTCGTCTCTTAAACAGCGCGGCTATGACCAGACGGAGCTGATCGCCCGCAAAACTGCGGAGATACTTGAAAAGCCCTTCTGCGCTGCTCTGCGAAAGGTCAGGCAGAAGCGCGTGCAGCACAGTTTAAGCCTGAAAGAGCGCCGTGAAAATTCCAAAGGCTGTTATGCCGTATCGGATGCAGCGGACATACGCGGAAAGACGCTGCTGCTGATAGATGATATATGCACATCAGGATATACTATGGCGGAGTGCCGCCGGGTACTGCTTGAAGCCGGCGCGCGAGATGTGTACTGTGCTTCTGCAGCTATATCCGAGCTTGACCGGCAGGATTGAACAAATAATATTTCATTATCATCAAAACACCCTCGGGCGTTTCCGTCACTCTGATGTCAACAACTTCATGCTTTTTTTCAAGAGCTGTCACAAGGGGACGCCCTATTGCGCAGGGCGTTCCCTCTTTGAAAGATTTGAACTATCAAAGTTTATTTCTCTCCAAAAACTAAATAGGGAGCGGCAGCTTGCCGCCGCAGGCTCTGCGCCAAGCCTTTGAAAAGGCTGACGAAACTTTTCTTTTTTACTTTGGATTTTCACGGATTCAGGTTCAGCTTATATCTGCAATGAAAAAATGTCGGCGGAATGACTTTCCACCGACATTTTTGTATGTGCTGAATATTTTATTGCCCGGTCTTTCTGCTGATGAGGAAGACCGGATCATCTGTCTATGATGTCCTTGTATTCCACACGGTCGTGAACATTCAGGTATGCGGGACGAATGATCTTTCCGGAATTAACAAGCTCTTCCATGCGGTGCGCTGACCATCCCGCTATTCTTGCAATGGCAAAGATAGGCGTGAACAGCTTCTGAGGAAGATCCAGCATACTGTAAACGAAACCGCTGTAAAAGTCTACGTTTGCGCTTACGCCTTTGTAAATGCGGCGCTCCTTGGCGATCACCTCCGGAGCAAGCCTTTCCACCATTGAATAAAGCTGGAACTCCTTCTGTCTGCCCTTTTCCTCCGAAAGCTTCTCAACAAATCCCTTGAACACCCTTGCTCTTGGGTCGGATATCGAGTATACGGCATGACCCATGCCATAGATAAGTCCGGCTCTGTCGAAGGCTTCGCCGTGAAGGAGCTTTGTAAGATAATTCCTTACGGCATCCTCGTCAGTAAAGTCGGAAATATTCCTTTCCATATCCTCGAACATCTTTACGACCTTTATGTTTGCGCCGCCGTGTTTTGGACCCTTAAGCGAGCCGAGCGCCGCCGCAATTGCGGAGTAGGTGTCAGTGCCCGAAGATGTGACAACATGGGTAGTGAATGATGAGTTGTTGCCGCCGCCGTGTTCTGCGTGGAG
Source organism: uncultured Ruminococcus sp. (assembly GCA_902796475.1). Classification (GTDB taxonomy): domain Bacteria; phylum Bacillota; class Clostridia; order Oscillospirales; family Acutalibacteraceae; genus UBA1213. The sequence goes on along the minus strand of CADBPE010000129.1, from coordinate 2,308 downwards.
AACGAGCGACATATCCAGAAGCTTTGCTTCGAGCTTCGTATATTTTGAGTCCGGACGAAGCATATAGAGGATATTTTCAGCCGTTGAAAGCAGCGGCTGGGGAGAATGTATAATAAGGCTCTGCCCCATGTGATAATGAATGTATGCCTGATAGCTGTAAACGGATACCACAGGGAAGATGGCGATAAGCTCAAGACACTGGCGCAGCACGTTGGGCAGCCATGTATCGTCTGCATTAGGGTCGTATGAATAGAGGGTAAGCACGCATCTTGCAAGAGCGTTCATCATGTCCTTGCTGGGCGCCTTCAGGATAACATCTCTGGTAAAGTAGTGGGGGAGATTACGATAGGTCGCAAGTATCCTGTTGATCTGGCTGTACTGCTCTTTGGTGGGCAGCTTGCCGAACATCAGCAGATAGACTACCTCCTCAAAGCCGAACCTGTCATCATGTATGAAGCCCCTGACGATATCCTCAACGTCAACGCCTCTGTAATAGAGTTTGCCGTCACAGGGCTTTGGCTCTCCGTTGACGATCTTGCTTGAACATATTTCGGATATTTCGGTAAGTCCCGCAAGAACGCCCTTTCCGTTGATATCGCGGAGTCCGCGTTTTACATCATATTTTGAATACAGATCCTTGTCTATTTTTCCCTGAGTTTCGCAGAGTCGGCTAAGATCCACCAGCTCCGGAGTTACGCTGAAGAAATCATCTCTTATCAAAGTTATCATCTCCGATTTTCTGAATTTTTTGCAGTATTGATCGATCCTGTGAATTGTATGATATTGTATAATAATGCACTGCTTCAAAACTATTATACCACATTGGGAAAATTTGTAAACCTGTGTTTAGGTGTCAATTTTGTAAATATTTGCGCCTTATCACACCAGACCGCCCTGAATGATGTTCTTCTCTTTGAGAGCGTGATTGATGGCGTTAAGCACATGAAGCTTGTCGCCGCTCCATTTCGGAGCTATAAGAAGCCGCTTGTCACCGTCGCCGGTCAGTCTGTGAATAACCATCTCCGGGTTCAGATTGCCGATGATCTGCGCAATAATGGAAATATATTCATTTTCACTCAGAGCGGATATTTCTCCGTTTTCGTAAAGCTGCGCAAGGCGCGTACCCTTTAATATGTGCAGAAGCTGCAGCTTGATGCCGTCTGCGCCGCTTTGACTCACATATCTTGCGCTTGAGATCATATCCTCAACACTTTCGCCGGGCAGACCTATTATGGTATGCACTATTACGTTTATTCCTATATTTTTAAGTTCCCTTACGGCTCTGTCAAAGCAGGGCAGACTGTACCCTCTGTTGATAAATTCTGCTGTGCGCTCGTGAACGGTTTGCAGACCAAGCTCTACCCATACAGGTTTTATGCGTGAAAGCTCTTTCAGGAGTTTGAGCTTATCATCTTCAAGACAGTCGGGGCGTGTGGCTATGGAGAGCACGTCTATATCCTCACGCATTATTACGGGAGTAAAGAGCGCTCTTAATTTTTCAGCCGGCGCATAGGTATTTGTAAATGCCTGAAAGTATGCGATATAGCCGGAACCGTCGGCTTTGTTTTTCACAAGTGACTTTGCTTTTTCTATCTGTATGTCAATGCTTTCAAAACAGCTTTGCGCAAATTCTCCCGAGCCGCCCTCGCTGCAGAAGATACAGCCGCCCTTTGAGATGGTCCCGTCGCGGTTAGGGCAGGTCATGCCGCCGTTAAGAGAGAGCTTGTAAAGCTTCCGTCCGAAGGTCTTTTTCAGGAAGCAGTCAAGGGAGTAATATCTTCGTCCGTTCCATTCGCGGATCTGTTCTTTAACGTCCATAAAAGATCATCCTTAAAAATTCAAGGAGGAAACACAAGGTTTCCTCCTTGAAAGTACGCTGGTGGATTGTGCGGGGATCACTCCTCGGGAGCGAAATTCTCCTTGCCTACGCCGCAGAGGGGGCAGGTCCAATCATCGGGAATATCCTCAAAGGGAGTATTTTCTGCGATGCCGTGATCGGGGTCGCCGTTGACCGGCTCATAAACATAGCCGCATACCTGACATACATAGTTCATGTTTTTTACCTCCATTATATAAATTTGATAAGTTGTACTAATTATACAGTAATTCGCCTGAAAAGTCAATTGTTTATTACGGACGGTTCAGCAAAGGTGCGCCGCCGCCCTCTTGAATATGTCTAAGACAACAGATCATATCAGGGTGTAAGAGGGCGCCAGCCCTCTTATAGCAATCAAAATAATTAACAGCAAACGCCACAGGATTTGAACCATCCTAAACAGTCTTCTTTCAGGATCAAGGAAAAGGCGTT
>CADBPE010000128.1 GCA_902796475.1 uncultured Ruminococcus sp. | reverse complement strand
CAAGTGTGGTTGCGGAGGCAGGATTTGAACCTACGACCTTCGGGTTATGAGCCCGACGAGCTACCATACTGCTCCACTCCGCGATATTGATATATGGGATTTTCGACTGCTTGATTATTATAACACTACAGTTTGATTATGTCAAGTGTTAATTTTATATTTTATTAAGAAATACGGAAATAACACCGTCCGGACTTTGAACCTATACAAATGAAAGCTCCGGCGCTGTTGTCAGCTTTAGTCTGACAACAATGCCGGAGATAAAGAGATGATCGGCCCTTTAAAAATGTTTCTGCGAAAAAACAATTATTTTATTGTTGGTCACTGCCATAATTCTTGTTGGCATTCTTCCTGACGATGAAAATGGCTGCGCTTACAAGCAGCATCGCTCCTACAAATATAAGCGCATATAACGGGTTGTCCTCATCATCCTCAGTGTCGGGTACAATGCTGTGCTGTTCGGCTGCGGCTGCCGATACCTCGCTTTCCTCTGAATACTCGCCGCTGAATATGACCGTCTGCTCCGCTTTATAGTCCAGAGCATCACGGAATATGCTCACAATGTATCTGTCGGTGCTCAGCTCGTATTCACTGCCGGCTGTCACCACTGCGTTGTAGTAGTCCGGCTCCAGCCCTTCAAAAAGAACTGTTCCCGTCTGGTCTGCGGACTTGACATTGCCGTCAATTGATACGGATATCCCCTTTGCCGGCTTCCCGTTCTGATCGGTAAATACAAACTCGGCGGTACCGTACTCGATAACATCAGCTATCCTCACTCCGGAAGCGTTGCCGGATGAATCTATCGCCTTGTACGCTATCTTCTTGTCAGAGACCTTGTTCTGCCAGGTCATCGTATTCAGTGAAAGCTTTCTCAGCTCGCTCTGCAGACCGGTTATATCGTAGCGGAAAATGTAGCTCCCGTCATCGTTATCGGTCTCTTCGATAAGCTCGCAGCTGTCGGCGGCAATGTAGCCGGCATTTATCATCTCATGTATATTGTCTATGTAGTCGTATTTGTCGCTCCTGCTGTCATAAGCGGTGGCATAAAGCTCAAAGCCGTAGATCCCGTTTTCATCGCTCGCCTGCAGTTCAAGTATTATCCTTCCTTCCTCTGTAACGGTCTGTGCGCTGACGTTTGCAGGCGCTTTATTGTCATACTCAAAAAATACCGAGGCAGTCTGAGGTTCGCTGAGTGTGCCGTCAGCATTTTTTGTCCTTGCGGATAATTCGTATTTGTACCTTCCGGCGCTCAGCTTTGAAAACGCCTCTCTCAGTCCCTTTGTGCGGTCGGCAAGCTGTTCAAACGGACGATGATCCTTGTGTCGGTAAGACGAATACGCTCCCATGTTTTCGGAATAAAGCTGCTTGCCGGAAGCATCATATATCCTCACGGTAAACTCGTAAAGATCTCTGAGAGTATACAGATCGGGAAGAATAACTGCGCCGCTGTATGACAGGTCATCTTCAAGACACCTTATGGAATCCCTTGAGAAAAGCAGCCTGTTTCCGCTGAGCTGAAGCTCTGACGAGCTGTATGCGCTGCCCTTGTAGCCGACTGCAACGTAAGAGCTGCTCAGTCCCGACACGGACTTTTCGCTGTCATAGATCGTCCTGTCAAATACGGAACTGCTTTCCGGATCGCCGTAAAAGCCCGAAAACGGCAGCGAAAGCGCAGCGCCGTCCGCATCGGCAGCAAAAACATATCCGTCCAGCCAGAAGCCCGCCGGGAACAACTTTTTCAAAGCGGCAAGCTTATCGGCGTTTATTTTCAGAACAGCAGTTACCTCCGCGCTCTCTCCCGGTTCAAGCTTCAATTCATTTGCTTCATTTTCATCAATAAGCCACTGCATGGACGAAGCCGGTTTAAGATCAACAGGCTGCATGGTATTCAGCATTTTGCCCTTGCCGTTATCCTTTGCGCCGTCCGTCTGCAAAGCGTAGGAGGGCTTGAATATCCTTTCCTCCTCGCTTATATTCGTAATGGTAAAGTTAAAAGTATACTCGCCTGTTTCGCCGCTGCCCAGTCCGATCGCCTTCAGCTCGTCACCGTTCAAAGAAATGTATGCTCCGTTCGTAACGGCTGATCTTATGTCTATCAAGCCAAAGCCCTGCTGTCTCGGAGAATAGTAAAGGCTGTTGTCTGTCTTTACAGGCTTTGCGCTGCTCAGCAGGATATTCATGGCAATTCGGGAAAGTCCGGCGCTGTCTGCTCCTGATGAATGATTCTCTATCAGATACTGCTTTATTATAGCCAGAGCGCCCGCCGCAGAAGGCGCCGCTGATGATGTTCCGCCGATAAAGGCGTCCTCTCCCCTCGAAGGAACCGCAAGGATATTCTCTCCGGGTGCGACTACACGGGCGCCTATCCCCTGACTGTCAGACGCGCAGTAAGAAGTAAAGGGCGATACCGTATTTTCTGACGAGCTTTCCACCGGTTCACCGGCAAGAGTGATATCATAGGTATCATCAGCCGGTCTTTGCAGAAGATAAGCGCTGATATCCCCTTCAAGCTCGGCAACGGGGATATCACGGGCTGTCTTTACCGCATCGGTAGTGCTGCCGTTTACAAGAAGAATTGCGGACGCTCCCCGTATAACGGCAAACTCGAGCGCTTTTTCAAGGTCGTCAGTCTGACCGACATTAAGGATAAGCGTCTTGTCGGTCATTTCCTTATCCTTAAAGCCCTCTTTTGCGGAAAATGAATCAATATATATGTACCTGTTGTTCTGAACATAGACAGGCTCTTTTTCAGGCTCGTCCGCAGATACCTCCGATACATCGGAGACCTCGCTTTCCTGCTGCGGTTCCCCGGTCACCTCGGGATCAATGTCCGTTTCTTCGTGTGCACTGCTTTCGTCAGCGGGAATAAGCGAAACGCCGCTTTCATCATCGGAGACCTCGCTGCTTTCCTCCGGTTCCTCGAGCAGCTCCGTGTATTTGATTATCTTAGAAAGCTTGTTTTCGTTCAGATTTGTATAATATATCTTTTTATCGCCTATCGTGATATACCTTTTAAATGTGATAGGCACGTTTACGGAACCGACTGTTAAGGCGCCGTCATCTTCAAACAGGGTATTTTCGGCGGAATAGAAAATATCCTGAGTCGTAAGAGGACCGGATAGTTCAAAGCCGTTGCAGCCGCCGTTGCCGGCAGCGCCCGAAACGATCATCCCCATTTTGGAAAGACTCTCAAATATCCTGTTGAAAGTATCAATATTCCTTATGCCGTCATAGCTGCCCAGACTCAGATCTATAACATTTGTGCCAAGCTTTGCGGCATCGTCCAGCGCAGCAATGAGAGCATCTGTCCGGACGCCTATTTTGCCGTCGGTACGCCTGCCGCCTGAGACCTTCATAAGAGCAAGCTGGGCTTCCTGCGCCGTTCCTCTGTAAACGAGCATATCGTCCTCCGGACTGTTTCCCGCAGCCACAGCAGCCACTCCGGTCCCGTGAAACAATTTTTCGTCCGCTGTGCCGCTGTCATTTTCGGCATAATCGTATGCAAAAACTATCTTCGGACTTACATATACCGCCGCAGCGCCCTTATCCTCTGCCGCATTGAACCGCACATTTTTATAAAGACCGGTTATGCTCTCACGGCTCACCGCGGCATTTTCCGGAGCCTTTGCGAAAACGCTGTTATTCACATCAAATTCGCTGTCTATAACGGCAATGAGCATACCGCTGCCGTCATACTTCACCTCGCTGTCGATACCGATAAGAGAGTCATACACTTCAAGGTAGCGTTTAAGATTTGCCTTTGCTGCGGCTGTTTCCGGATCCGTATCCTCCTCAGTTCCGTCATTCTTTTCGGGATCATTCTCCGGCTTTTCGGAAGTTCCGGAATTATCAGCATCAACATTTTCTCCGCTGTCAGATCGCTGCTCCTCATCTGAGCTTTCATCGTTATCCATAAAAAACATATCGTCATACAGCACACTCACTGAGGACACGCCGTTTATGCTCCTGAGCTTCTGCATTGAGCTGAGCGGCGCTTTCACGGTAATGCCGTTAATTACAGCCGAAAACGCAAGACTGTTTTCAAGGTCGGATTTCGGCACCAGTTTTTTTATGCTTGCCTTGGCTACGGCATGACTTTTCTTCACCGCATCGCAGGCAGACCTGCCGTCATCGGAGAGTATATATTCCCTCATGCCGCCGTACCTGTTCTGCAAAGATGAAAACCGCTCCGCAAGGGACTTTTCGCTTAGTGTAACAAGGAACGTCACGCTTTCATCGGTACTTTTTTCATCCTTGCCTTTTTCAGGCTGAATATCCGGCTCAGAACGCTCGACTATATTCTTGTCAGATTTTCCGATCTCCTGACGAACGGTATGCTTGCTTTGTACCAGTCTTGAATTGATAATCGGCAGTGCGACCACTGCGGATGTAAGCAGTACCGCGAGCATAGCAAGCCACAAGCTTTTTTTCATGTTCTTCCCCTTCGTTTCACATTCATGTACTGCGGAAAATAAAGCCCGCAGTTATCGCAAGAAGCTCTCTTGTGGTAAAATTCGCAAGCAGGAAGCCCGGTGTTTCGGCATTTACGGCTCCGCAGTGACAGCCGTATTTTTCAGCCGTCATTGATGCGCGGAACTGATGGAAGCCGTCGGTTACAACGGCAAGCTCCCTGCCAAGCCCCTCCCTGTCTATGATATCGCGCGAAAAGCGGATATTTTCATCAGTGTTTGAAGACTTATCCTCCATGAATATCCTATCTGCGGAAATACCCCTTGACACAAGCTCGTTATACATACACTGCGCCTCGCTGATATTCTCGTGATTGCCCTTGCCGCCCGAAACTATACATTTCAGATCAGGGTGTTCATTCAGATATCGGGCAGCCGCATCTATTCTCCTGCCAAGCATAAGAGAAGGTCTGTCGCCGTTCACCTGACAGCCCAGGACTACAACAACAGAATTTTCCGCCGGCGGTCTGAGTGAATACGAGATCATTAGACCCATCACCACAAGGACATACATACCCGCAGCGCCCATCAAGCCAAAGAGGACATTGGTTATGTATTTTCCCTTTTTATTTTTTCTTATTTTATGCAGTGCTGCCGAAAGCTTGGTCCAAAAGGCTGCGCACAGCCCCACCGCCAGAAAAAAGACAGAGCCGGCAACGCTGCCGATATTTATTATTCTTGAATCGGCATACCACAGGATCATCATTAACGAGCCGACTATCAGCAAAAGCCGTATAATTTTCCCAAACACTTTCATTTCGGGTTCTCCTCTCTGCAAAAACCGCAAAATCAAAAATTCACATAGATAGTCATAATAATTGTATCACTTACCGCCCGCAAAGTCAACCGCAAGCAAAAATCAAAAGCTGCAGCGGTGTTTTTAGAATCGATCTACGGGATCAATTTACACTGTTATCGCCTGCCGCCGCTTGTTCGCGTTGATAGTTGACCCACACCAAAATAAACGCATCGCGGCGCAGAGCCTTGTTTTATATCACGGCAAACGGCATTTTACGCATTTGACACTTTGACACATAGTCCTATCCGCGAAAACCTACGGCTATACTTTTTATAAATGCTTATATATATATTCATCAAGTGGGAAAAAGCGTCAAAATGTCAAAGCGTCAAAACAAGCATTACAAATTGCTGCCGCCCCCTTGTTCGCGTTGTTAGTTTACCCAAGCAGAAAGAAACGCATCGCGCCGGCAAGCTGCCGCCCTCTTGAATATGTATTAGACAACAGATCATATCAGGGTGTAAGAGGGCGCCAGCCCTCTTAGAAGAATTCCCCTCTTCCTT